>JBBREZ010000039.1:0-22872 GCA_038225095.1 Caldilineales bacterium | reverse complement strand
TTTAGCGTCTTGCGCAGCGCTAGATCAAAGGACGTGTGAATCCCCAAATCGAGGGTCAGGTTTTCGCCACCACTGCTCAGAAAGCCAGTAGCATCGCTCTTGCCCGTGGCATCCACATCCGAATCGCCCACGTTGTCGCCCACATGGGGCTGGGTGGGCTGAGCGCCAGCAGGCAAGGTGCTCAAATCAAAGCTGACGTAATAGTTACCTGGTGGCAATCCGCTGGGCAACCCAGTGGCATCAAAGCGGTAAAGGCCTTTGTCATCGGTATTCCTGGTTAATGGAATGCCGTTGCCATCCAGCACGGGCTGATTGGTCACGGCATCATAGAGCGTCACCTTGACATTGGGCACACCCGGTTCGCCCTGATCCTGACGACCGTTATCATTGTTATCATACCAGACGTAGTCACCTACTTTGACTGGTCGAAAAAAACCAAATTCGATGGTCATGTCAGCGTTGCCGTCTGGTTGTGGCCCTTGCGGATTTTCGCCAGCAATGAGATCTGTTTCGCCAACTGGCTCGGCACCCGACGGGCCTAACACAACAGGGTTGCTGCGCACACTGCCAGTGACCAGATTCACACCGTTGTCATCATTATCCGCGCCATTGTTTGGCTCGGCGCTGCTCGCAATGTCCGTACTACTCTGCATGCCCGTTGGCTGCACGACTTCCACGATGTAATTTCCGCCGACCAGATTATCAAAGCGATAGTATCCACCATTAGCCGTAGTCGTCGTCGCCAGCACAGTGTCACTATTGCTCAGCAAGCGGACAGTCACGTTATCAATCCCCTGCTCGTTGTTATCCAACAGGCCATTATTGTTGGCGTCATTCCACACCCGATTGCCTAAGTCATAGAGTGGCACCGGCGTATTGGTCGGCGTGGCCGTCGAGGTGGCCGTCGGTGGCACGGGTGTAGCCGTTGCGGTGTTGGGTGGCGTAGCTGATGCCGTGTTCGTCGCAGTCGCAGTTGCTGTGTTGGTCGCTGTTGGTGTTGGTGGCACTGGCGTGTTGGTTGCAGTCGCCGTCGGTGTGTTGGTGGCCGTATTGGTTGGCGTATTGGTCGCAGTCGCTGTAGCGGTTGCCGTTGGTGGCACCGGTGTAGCCGTTGCCGTATTGGTCGGCGTACTCGTCGCAGTTGCCGTTGGCGGTACTGGCGTATTGGTCGGCGTGTTCGTCGCTGGCGGTGGTATCGGTGTATTTGTCGATGTGTCCGTCGGCGTATTGGTTGCGGTTTCTGTCCACGGCACGGGTGTGTAGGTTGCTGTGTTAGTCGGTGTATGCGTCTCAGTCGCGGTCGGTGGCACGGGTGTGGCGGTAGCCGTGTTGGTTGGTGTATTGGCTGCGGTGGCCGTATTGGTTGCAGTTGCGGTCGGTGGGAGTGGTGTTTCGGTCGCCGTGTTCGTCGGCGTATTGGTTGGTGTATTCGTAGATGTCGCCGTTGACGGCGCCGGTGTGTCAGTAGCAGTATCCGTGGCGGTGTTCGTAGCTGTGTTAATCGGCGTGTCAGTCTCTGTGGCCGTCGGTGTGGGTGTCTCAGTTGCCATATTAGTTGCGGTGGCCGTGGCTGTATTCGTCACCGTCGCGGTTGCGGTTGGTGGCACCAGCGTAGCGATGGCCGTATTGGTTGGTATACTTGTTTCGGTCGCCGTGGCCGTGTTCATCGGTATTTCGGTCGCCGTTGGCGGCGCGGGTGTGTCAGTCTCTGTGGCCGTCGGTGTGTTGGTCGCTGTAGTCGGCGGCACAGGTGTATCGATGACGGTGTTCGTCGGTGTATTCGTCTCAGTTGCAGTCGCCGTGGCGGTGTTCGTTGACGGGAGTGGTGTGTCGGTGGTCGTATTCGTTGGCGTATTCGTAACCGTCACTGTCGGTAGTACAGGCGTATCAGTCGCTGTGGCCGTGTTCGTTGGCGTATTGGTTGGTGTGTTCGTTGATGTCGCCGTTAGCGGCACCAGTGTGTTAGTAGCCGTGTTCGTTGCGGTTGCTGTCGGTGGTGCTGGTGTATCAGTCACCGTGTTGGTTGGCGTGTTCGTTGTAGTAACTGTGGGTGGGACAGGTGTGCGAGTAGCCGTATTCGTTGATGTCGGTGTATAGGTTGGCACCTGAACACCGTAACAGAAGGAGATGTGGCTCAAGCCATAGAATTGGGTATTCCTCGAATTGACCGGGGCATGCAGATCGATATCAGCTGTCACCTTAGGGCCTGGAGGATCATACTTATAGAGGTTACCATTGGGACCTCCCTTGACAAAAATGGCATTGATCCCAAGATTAGTGGTGAAATCAAAGACGGGACCTGCAGCCGTGTTGCGCACATAAATCGTTACCGTCAGCGTCTCATCATGGTAGGTGCCATCCGCTACGGGCTCTACTTTGAATTCGACCGTGCCAGGCGCCAGCGCCGAGCAGGTAGCGTTACCCGCCACCGGTGTGGGTATAACTTGGGTGGCATGAGCCGTCGGTGTATTCGTAAGCGTCGGCGTAGACGGAGTCCCCGACGGCGTTGGGGTTTGTGTCGCGGTGTTTGTCGGCGTTGCTGTCGCAGTTTTCGTCGTCGCGTCACAAACGCAACTCAAATCGCCGGCAAATTCAGGCTGATGCACCTCGGAACTGGTAGTAAGGGACTTGACTGCTACCGAACCATCCAGATTGGCCTGCGTCTGCACTTCGGCCAAAGGGGCTAACAACGCGCCTTTCAAATTATGCGAATTCAAATTAAAGGTAGTCGCATCGGGAAAGTTCCACAGCAGATGACTATGCCAAGTTTGGTTGTCAAAACTCCCCACGAGGTTTGCCGAATTCGACCAGTTGACCGTGGCGCCTGTGACATTAATCAGGATCGTGGTGGCACTGCCAGGATTGAGGTTAATCTGCGCGATTCCAGCATGAGCGAAAAAATCGGCTGCCGACACATTGAAAATCGCCAGCCCACAGGCGTTGACATTCGTTACGGTCAATTTAATCTCATTACCGCCCGCAATCGGCAAGGTGGCGGTGTTGTTGGCGGCCAGTTTGGCCATGTCGGTCGAGGCGTGCTGCAATTGTTTGGTCAGCGTTGCCGCGGATAAGGTGCTATCATGGAGGATCGAGCCACCGCCATTCGAATTGATCGTACGATTATTTTGTGAGCCGCCCAGCCGGACACTCCCGGCCTGCAAATTGATCGGGTTGCCAGCCGCCATATCACCCACGATGACCAATGTTTCATCCGTCTTCTGCACCGCCCCATTGCCCAGATGGATAGCAAAATTGGCAGAATTATTGCTAACCAGATCCTTGCCGATAAAGGTGCGACCTTCCACATCGGAAGCCGTAGAAAGATCACTAAGTGTGATCAAATCATAGCGATTCATGGCGGCCGCAGCGTTGGCGATATCCGCCGAACAAGCTTCCACTTGGGTTGGCGTAACTGTTGCTGTCGCAGTGGCTGATACAATCGCGGCGCCGAGCCCATCAGTACGTGGGTTCAACGCTGCATAGGTCACACCTGGGTTAAATAAGGTGCTAATAAAGAGGGAACATGCCAGATTGAGGATGACACTTATACGCATTATATTGTAAAATCGCTTCAATGAAATACGAACTATTTTTTTCATACAAAATTAACCTCAGAGCCCAATAAAAATCAGATAAAGCTGAACTAATAGACAAACCAAATCAATTTGACACAAATGCGGAACAGGCATTCTCTAATGCCGGTCCGGTCGCACAAGAGCGTGCGCGCGCCACGTTGGTGCGACTGCTCCTTGTTTGCTCGATAAGAAGACTAATTTTACCTAGCTAATCGCTAGCTAAAATTCATCATGTATTACAATGAAGCATTCGAGCGTGTAAAGCAATGTAGCCTCCAGGGTCTTCTGAGTGTAAGCCTATTCTCATGCAAAATATATCCGCGAAATTACGTATATTTTCGAGCAACCGACAAACGCTACCGATTGCTTTCGGCCCAAGAAAACGGGCCACTGGCCTTGATGCTGCAAAGTCAAGGCCAGATTTGGGAAAATTAAAGTATTAGTGTAAAATTAACACTTAGTTTAATTCGTTGGAAATTCTAGCCGGATCGACCAAAGCAACGCTCGATCGCTGCGCATCTATTTACACACCAAACAGGATAATTCCTGTCTAGCATTCGCGCTTTCTTAGCGCGCAAAAGGAACGTTAGCATGAGCCGCTTGAACCAGGCAAGCATGGAAGGCATTCTCTTTACGGATGAATATCAATTGACAATGGCCCAACTTTATTACCGTGCGGGTCTACACGAAACTGAGGTGCAATTTGATCATTATTTTCGGCGTTACCCAGATTATGCTAGCCATCAGGCTGGTTATTGTATAAATGCCGGATTGGAATGGCTGTTGGATTGGATGCGAGAAGCGCGTTTTCGGGCTGATGACCTTGACTATTTGCGTAGCCAACTGGATAGCGCCGGCGAGCGGCTGTTTGCCGATGATTTTCTAGATTGGCTGGCCCACTACGGAAGTTTTGACGCGCTCAGTTTGCACGCCATCCCAGAAGGGCGCGTGGTCCACCCCAATGTGCCGCTCACAGTCGTAACCGGACCGTTGATCATGGCACAAATCTTAGAAACTTCTCTGCTCAGCCATCTAAATTATCCAACATTGATTGCCACCAAGGCTGCGCGCATCCATGAAAGCGGACGCGGGCGACCCATTCTAGAATTTGGCATGCGGCGTGCGCAAGCGAAAGGGGCGAACGCGGGCGCCCGCGCCGCGCTGATTGGCGGGGCCAGCTTTACCTCGAATGTGGGGGTCTCAAAAGCGATGAATTTGCCGCCAAAAGGCACGCATGCGCATAGCATGGTGCAACTTTTCATGGCGCTGGGCATGGGTGAATTAGCAGCCTTTCAGGCCTACGCTGACCTTTATCCTGATGATTGTATGTTCTTAGTCGACACGGTGGACACGTTGCAGAGTGGTGTTCCCCACGCGATTCAGGTTTTTGAAACATTGCAACGCAAAGGGCACAAACCGGTCGGTGTTCGCCTAGATTCAGGCGATCTAGCTTATCTGAGTATTCAGGTGGCAAAAATGTTAAACGATGCCGGCTTCCCAGATACCAGTATTGTGCTCTCTGGCGATTTGGATGAATTGGTGATCTGGCAGATTCTGACCCAGATCAGCGAAGAAGCACCCCGGTATGGTGTGGATGCGGAGCACTTAATTGGACGGTTGGTCTATGGAGTAGGAACGCGATTGATCACATCATGGGGCGAACCGGCGTTGGGCGGTGTGTATAAATTAGTGGCAGTGCGCCAGGGCGATCACTGGAATTCGGCGATCAAGATTTCCGAATCACCAGCCAAGACACCCAATCCTGGACGAAAAAAGCTCTGGCGACTGTACGACCAACGGAGCAAAGCGACGGCTGACTTACTGACGCTAGAGGACGAAGCGCCCGCGCAGATGGAGCGGCTGCTGTTACGTGATCCGGTCGAACATGCTAAATATCGCACATTGCCGCAAAAGTCGATCTCAAAGATCGAGCCACTCCTGGTCGAAATTTTGCACGAAGGCAAGTTGGTCTACGAGCTGCCAACCTTAGAGCAAATGCGGGGCCAGCGCGTCGAAGACGTGAATGCACTGGACTCCGGCATCCGGCGTCTGGTCAACCCGCATATTTACCATGTTTCCGTGAGCCAGAAATTATGGAACTTGAAACAGGAGTTGATCGAATCGGCCATGCAACAGAATACGTAAAAATAGGCTGCACGTCGACACAAGGCGACTGTGCTTTTACACACATTGTCCCAGTCAAGCTTATTTATTTGATAAAGCTTATCGATATGAGCGCCAAAAGTAACAAGAGCGACCTTTGCTGAGGATGTCAACCGCGATTTCACGCTCATCGATGCTCGCACCGACCAGTTCAAAATCAAGCATGACGCCGCCCATCGTGATCAACAGATGCCGTTTGTAGCCAAAAATTGTTTGTTTTTTCGACGGCACTTTGCCAAAGTCAGCACCATAGGCGGGCCATTCACCGGTACCGGCAAACTATCAATCACGCACTGGGGATCTTGGGCGAGATCCAGTTGCGACAATAGGGTCTGGCGCAGCAGGTTAACCACCCCCATCAGATGGCGGCGGCGGTTAAAGCGACTTTGTTCGGGAATATGGGGAAACTAAGCGCGATGTTCCTGCATTTCACTCAGCAGATTCGTTTCCCAATCCCACCCGCGGCCCTCACCGATAAGGCTCATGGCGATTAACTCACTGTTGCTGCACACGGCACGTGGCCCACGTAATCCCAACAGCGGCTCGCTCGCTTGATAAATTTCGTCAACGATACAATACACCCCTAGGCAAAAATCAGCAAGGTCGGTTATCATACGTCTAGGCTCCGTTATCATTAGAATAGTTGATTTGTCGTCAACCTGTTTCTATTATAGCGGAGTATTTTTTACGAATTCGAAACTAGCATAAGCCCAGAGTAGGTTTATTTACGCCGAGATGTACTAGGATGACAGCGCCAGGTTGCGCGCAAGGGCGGAGCCGGCACGCCGCGTGCGCATGGTCCGGCCCGTAGGCGTGCTGGCTCCGCTGTGGTCTACCGATTAACAACCTTGCGCTGTCATCCTCGTGCCTATGCCGTAATCTAAAGCACGCACAAAATCCTTGTCCGATCAAACGGCTCTATGCAGCGCACACAAAGGAGACATTATACGCTTCGCCATCGCTGGCACACATTACGGCTGGCGTTGAGACAGAGAAGGGGATTCAGATCGTCACGCCCCAACAAATCGACAATACGAGTATTGGGCGTAACACTTGGTCGCAACAAACGCTTGATCTGCCAAATGCCGTCATCTATGCGAATTAGAAGCTCTGGGTCGCTTTTAAAGCCACCACCGACAGCAATTTGCCCGGCAGTTTCTACATCGACGATGTGAAGATCAATGTGTGCGTGGCGTAGTGACGCGGCTGTTAATCCTTTGAACGCCATTTGAATGAGCGATCATCTAACAAAACATCGTGCCGAGCCTGCGCGCCAGGTGTGACCAGTGCTGGATTAAGGCAATTGAGGCTAAATTCAAGTTACGCTTGATAAACTAGTTCGCCATCAAAAAAGGTCATCAGCACTTGGGTTTCCGCAATTTCGCCGCTCGTTACCCCACGTTCCACCAGCTCGAACAAATTGCGATCGAGCACAATTAGATCAGCGCGTTTGCCAAGCGCAATACTGCCAATCACCTGTTCCCAGCCTGCCGCCTGCGCTGCTCCTTTCGTGTAGCCATGTATGGTTGCCTCTAGGCTAATCTGCTCATTGCCATACCAAGGGGGCGCAGACATCTGGTTAACCCTTTGGCGGCAAATCGCTGCGTGGAAGCCGAGAAACGGATTGGCGTTCGCGACCGGTGCATCGCTGCCAAATGCCAGCCGTGTGCCTTGCTCAAGCAAGGAATGGAAAGTATAGGTGTACGCGCCGCGGGCGCCCAGCGTCAATTCGACCGTATCCATCACATCCAGGGCGTGGATCGGTTGGACGCTCGCCGTAATCCCTAGCTGGGCGAGCCGTGGCAAGTCGGCAGGGGCGATGGTCTGCACATGTTCAATGCGATTGGGAATGACGGGGTGCAGACCTGAGCTGGCTAATTCCTCAAAAATATCCAGACATACATGATTCGCGTAGTCACCGATGGCGTGGACACTGATTGGGAAACCTAGCTCAAGCGCCTGGCGGAATTGGCGCGCCATCTGGTCGGGCGGCGTCACGCTCACCCCATAATTGTCGGGCTCGTCTGCTTGTTGCTTCTCGAACGGTTCCAACAGCCACGCCGTCCGACTGCCCAAGCTGCCATCGGCAAAGATTTTGACATGGCCTAACCGCAAGTAATCATCACCAAAACCACTTTGCAGACCGAGAGCGGCTAGGTGGGGCAGGTTATGCGCAGCAATGTTGCAATTGACGCGCAATTTCAATTGGTGCGTCCGGTGTAATTGTTGATAAGCGGCCAGCGCGCGTGGTCCATCATCACTGTCCATCAGGCGCTGGTCATGGATGGCCGTGACTCCCAGGCGATGCAAATGGCGAATCCCATCCCGTAAGGCTGCCTCAAAAGCCGCACCTTGCACCTGAGGAATATGTTTGGTAATCAAGTGGATCGCCAATTCTTTGAAAACACCGTTGGGTTGGCCCGCTCCATCTTTTTCAATCACACCACCCGCCCTATTGGGTGTGCCAGCCGTTATCCCCGCTACGCGCATCGCCGCCGAATTGACAATCGCAACATGCATGTCACTGCGCCAGAAGAGCGCTGGTTGTTCAGGACCGGTGACAGCATCGAGGTCGGCAACCGTAGGAAACCTGGTTTCGCCCCAGCGACTTTCGTTCCAACCCTGGCCGGTGATCCAAGCATCCGCTGTTGATGCAGCCGCCCGCTGGGCAATGCGTTCTAGCATGTCGGCCTTGCTCGCACAATCGGCCAGGCCAACTTCGTGTTGTCCCAGGCTCCAATCGATAAAGTGAATATGCGCGTCACATAGGCCGGGCAGCACTAACTTACCACCCAAATCAAGCAACTGTGTCGTGGGACCAGCCAAAGCCAGCACCTCAGCCGTATCGCCAATCGCTATTCTCTGGTGTTGACGAATCGCAACGGCCTGAACCCAAGGCTGCGCTGGCTCAACCGTGTAAATTTTGGCATTGTATAAAATCAAGTCGGGGTGGGTAGGCAGTTCGTTCATCGTGGCTCCTCGGGCTATTGGTTGCTCTGACAGTGGTAAGATAGAAGGCAATTGCTGCGAGCATTTTCTCGCGCATACTTTACCACGCGTTTAGTCACATACACTATTTAAAATGAATCTTCCCGATCTAGAATTGACAATCTAAGTGCCCAATGGTAAGATCCCCTCGTTAATCAGTCATGGAGACGTGGTGTAGCGGTTAGCATGCGGCCCTGTCAAGGCCGAGGTCGCGGGTTCAAATCCCGTCGTTTCCGCAGGAGACCATTTCAGCAGAAATTGCAGAAGTGGTTTTTTTCAGGATAAAAGGGTCAACGGTAAACGCCGTTGGCTCGTTTATTTTATGCCCCAGAACCAGATGACAGTTTGAACGCAGCGTTATTGCTGTGACAACTTTCCCCTGAACATACACTCGCTCAACAATTTGTCCGACTAATGCCGCTTGCGCCTCTACATCGTTTCCACACTGTTTCCAATGGTTTCTGAAATTATTGAGCAAATCAGCGGCTCGTTCTAGATCATTGTTCTCTACAGGGGTGAGTTGTTCTAATTCCTGCTGTAATTTCATGCGCTGCTGAATATACTCTTGTTCGTCTGTAATGAAACCTAAATCCCACCGACTATCCATGCGTTTGATGACAGTGCGAATTTCATCTAATCGCAATTGTAGGTCTTTCTCACCTAACAGTTCACCGAGCGACGCTGTGATACTTTGCCGCCGGTGTGAAGGCGGTTTGAGCTGCAGCAGGATGTTAATAACCTGTTCGTCAATGACTTCTACTCTGACCCTCTGCTGATCACATGAGTAGCCCAATTCACGCGCTCGACAGCGGTAACATCTATATTCACTGCCTTTATAGGCTTGCGCACGCATCTTTCCATAACTTGGGAAGTTATTCTCTGCTGGACGTTTGCAACAGCAGTCGTAGCAGTAAACAATACCCCGCAGTAAGTAAGGGTTGTACTTAATCGTCTTCTGATGGTGACGTACTCGTTTCGCGCGCACTTCTTGGCATAGCTTATACAACTCTTCGCTGATCACCGACTCATGTTGACCCTTAAACCACTCTATAGGCGCTGTTTCACAGCGTGTACCGTCTGGATTACGTAGGTATGGTTGATAGCTTACCTTGCCTAGATAAATTTCGTTTTGAAGAAAATCTCGCACGGTGTCTTTTGAGAAAGGGCGATTGCGTTTTGTTTTATACCCTTTTTCATTCAAAATGTGGGCAATATCTGTATCACTGTATTCGTCTGTTGAGTAGAGTTCAAACGTCATTCTTAAGCCCGATATCTCGTTCTCATCGGGGATAAGTACTTTTCCTTCATCTTTTGTCATGCCAAAAGGCGCAATATTATTATGGAATCCTTGAATGGAGCGCTCTTTTTTACCTTTTGCCGTTTCACTGGCTAAATTTCTGCTGTACCAGTCTGCAACTGACTCCATGATACCCTCAATAAGCGCACCCATCGGACCATCACTATCTTCCGATGGTTCACTGACAGAGAACACTTTGATACCGTAATCATAGCGGAGTAGCGACTTGACCGCTAAAGCATCGGTACGGTTGCGGGCAAAACGGTCAAATTTGTGAACGATAACCGCATCAAACTTACCTTTGCGGGCATCCTTGCGCATCTGTTGAAAGGCTGGACGATCAGCGCTCCGACCACTTTGTGCTTCGTCTTTATATATCTGCACCAATAATCCGCCTTTGGCAGCAACCCATGTTTCTATGGCACGCTGCTGAGCATCCATCGAAAAATTGCCAACCTGTTCTTCTGAGCTGATCCGTACATAAGCCGCATAACGCATTTTTTCGTGTTTCCTTCCTTGAAGATGAAGTTTGCGAACTTCACTTTTGTCATTTTTTGTCTGTGGAACTGGATCGAATATATCCGTTCGTGGGGCGATAAAGAATCTTGGCCCTTGTTTTGAGTTCGATGTAGTATAATGACCCCAAGCATTTGGATAGGTATATAAGATGGTGGCAAAGTTAGCCAGGTACACAGAGGAGGCCACCATGAAACGAGAACGCAAACGCTATACAAGTGAATACAAAGCCCGGCTTGCACTGGAAGTCGTGAAAGAGCAACGCACCCTCAATGAGATTGCCAGTGAATCTGCGCTCCATCGCACGCAGTTGTTGCAATGGAAGAAGCAGTTGCTTGAAAGTTTGCCTAGCGTGTTTGCCGACAAACGCTGCAAAGCACAAAAGGAGCAGGAAGAACACGAAGCGCACCTGTATCAAGCGATCGGTCAACTCAAGGTAGAGTTGGATTGCGCCCAGCGGGCACCCGAAAAAAAAGCTGGTCTGCTTGACCGTCGCTGAGCGACGTACACTGATCGAGCGAGACCACCCAGCGCTTTCCGTGGTGCGGCAGTGCCAGTTGCTTGGTCTCTCCCGTTCTGGGCTGTACTATCAACCAGTGGGTGAACGTGCAGAGAACCTGCACTTGATGGGACTAATCGATGCCGAATATACACGCCATCCGTTCTTCGGCTATCGCCAGCTCACCCCGTGGCTACGAAAGGCGGGCTACCCAATCAACAAGCAGCGGATCCAGCGGCTGATGCACACGATGGGCTGAGCGGCCATCGTGCCCAAACCCGACCTGTCCAAGCCGCATCCCGCGCATCCGGTCTATCCTTACCTATTGCGGGGTGTCCAAGTGGAGCGTGTCAATCAAGTAGGGAGTGCTGACATCACCTCTATTCGCCTAGCGCATGGGTGGATGTACCTGGTGGCGATGATTGACTGGTTTAGTCGCTCTGTGTTGGCCTGGGCAGTCTCGATCACACTCGACACAGACTTCTGTCTAGTCGCGCTGGAACGCGCGCTTCAGTACGGTTCGCCCACGATTTTTAATACGGATCAGGGGGCGCAGTTTACCAGTACCGCCTTCACCGCACGGTTAGCGGCGGCCCAGATTGCCATTAGTATGGACGGGCGGGGACGTGCCCTCGATAACATTTTCGTTGAACGACGCTGGCGCACCGTCAAGGATGAAGAAGTCTATCTGAACGATTACGTCAGTGTCCCGATCGGGCGAGAACGCTTAGGCAGCTACTTCCCTTTTTATAATACCGAGCGTTCACACCAAGCATTGGACTACCGTACGCCAGCAGAGGTCTATTTTGAGCACTAGTTGGACACCAGCTTAAATTGACGCTTTTCCTGTCTTGACCACCGGGGTCACTATATACCTCCGCAATGCTGGACTTGGCTTATGAAAGGCGAGTAATACAAATTAGAGAAGAGTTGATGAGAATAGAACAAAAGAAATCAGAAAAAGAGGTGAGGACTATAGAGTATGGTAGTAAGGCTAGAAAAAGATAAAATTTATATGACGCCCTATAAATGTATCGGCGCTAAATACACAGATTACGACGTTTGAGGCTAAGAAATTCTTATTTTATAGGCAGTTTACTTTGCGAAGTTAATATTTTCAGCTATCCATGTTCTTACAAGAGCAGATGAAGACAAGCGCTTCTCTTTGGCAATTTTTCTTATCACATTTCTATCAGTGGAACTAAGCTTGATTGTAAGAACATCCTTTTTTTTTGGGTCTACTACAATGGCTTTACTATAGTCGAAATATTCTATTGTATTGTGAGTATCCCAGAAGTTAGCTTCCTCTTTATAAGATTTGAACTTTGGGATAGGTTTATTTTTATTCATATATTTAGTTTTTCTCTGTAGAATTGCCTTTCTTCTTTTGAAGCATCTCTAGCAGTAGCAACATAAAATTTTGTACCCTGTGGATTTAGAATTAAAGTTAATAATCTTTTGCCGCTGGAACCCACAACAGCGAACTTAGTATTTTTTGCTGGTGCCAGGATATATCTATTCTCTATAAAAACCTGCTCGACTTGCCTGTGTGTTAAACCGTGCTTTTGTATATGCCCTCTGTTTATTTTATCCCATAGGAGGTCTTTTATTTTTATCTCTATAACCATTTACAAGGCGATTGTATTACCTTGTATTACTTATTTCAATAAGGAGAATTCTATGGAGTCCAACTACCAGGGGTAACTTTGCAGTACTGTTTATTGATCAATCAGATCTAAGAACCAAAATCGGCTATGGAAACTTTCAAGCTTCAGTTTGAGTATCTAAAAACAACTCGGTTGAGTGGCATCCCGGAGACAACACATCTTCAGACAATAAAAAAGCACTTAACGGTTGATGAGCATAATCCTCTTTACTTTTAGATGGAAGTGTTTGTGCTGTTGGTGTACAACTACTCAATAATTCTTTATAAAGACACAATGATACGCCAGTGTGAGGCCGTTGCCAAAGTCACGAAAAATTGTCAAAAGTCCAGATTATGATGGAAGATTATTACAAAATTCTAGAAGTATTACCAGATGCTCTGCCAGAAGAAATTAAACACCAGTATAATTTCTTAGTTCAGGCATGGCATCCGGATAAGTTTCGTAATCCTGAGCAGAAAGCTAAAGCTGAACAACGAACTAAAGCACTCAACGAAGCTTATAGCGTGCTTCGAGACCCTAATAAACGTACAGATTATGATAGAGAACGAGCTGCCAATGAGGGCAAAAACAGCGAAAAAGCAGAAAGACAGCGGCAGTCCGAAGAAAATATGCGTCGAGCCGAGCATGAGCGGCAACGCCAAGAACAGGCAGAAACTGGGAGACAGCGTTCTGAGAAGGAGAGACAACAGAGGGAATCAGCAGCAGAACAACTACGTGCAGAGGAAAAACTTCGACAGCAAGCAAAAGTCCAGCAAGAGCAGAAGCAAACAAAGCAAGTATGGCTAGGAATTATTGCTCTTATGGCGGTACTACTAGGGGTAGTTATCACTCGTTCGTTCTTCAGAGAGCCTACATTGCCACCTGTTATTCAGACACCTGTCATTCAGACACCTGTTATTCAGACACTTGTTATTCAGACACTTGGAATCTGCGTACAACCCCCTGCCGGGTTGGTGAGTTGGTGGCCAGGGGATGGGAATACCAATGATATTGTTGATGGCAATTCTGCTGCATTACAAGGTGGAACGACATTTGTAGTTGGGAAGGTTGACCAGGCGTTTCAGCTCGACGGGATTGACGACTATGTCTACATTGGTAACCCGGCAAACCTCAAACTTGTTGACAGCATCACACTGGCTGCCTGGGTCAACCCGCAGACAGATCCACCATCAGATGATCGCTCGCTTTCTGGCATGTATGCAATCTTGACTAAGTGGGGGCAATCCGTGGACGTTGCCGATTCTTACGGTCTTTGGCTCCACAACCCCGATGGCATCACGCAGCCCCTCAGCTCTATTATTCTCACCGGTAGTGGCGGTATTGGTATCAAAAATGGTGGCGTCATCCCGAGTGGGGCATGGTCACACATCGCTATGACCTATGACCGCACGAGTGGCGTACAGCGCATCTACGTCAATGGGGTTTTCGTTGGGGAATATCAAGGGAGTGGAGGCATCCGCACATCGGATACTACTGTCCTAATGGGTAAGGAGGATTCTTCTCTTCCCCGATTCTTCAATGGCGCTATCGACGAGGTTCAAATTTTCAATCGTGCCCTGTCCGGTGCGGAAATTTTGGCGATCTACAACGCTGGTAGTGCAGGGGTTTGTAAAGATGAAACACCAACAGCGACCAATACACCGATCCTTACACCATAGGGTGTGACAATCATCCGAGCGAAAACCTACGGTTTTGAAACCCCAATGCCGCCAAAACCGTAGGTTTTCGTAGGCCATTCCCTTCATTGGGCGCGTAGGAAGGGGGTAAAACAAACGGAGGGTTTGTTGACTCGGCTCAAAGCTCATCCTAACAGCTAGAAATAACTGCAAAACGAGTAAAGAAAGCCAGGTGGCTGCCGAATCCTTGTTTGATATAGAGGCTTGATTGACTGCGTCGGCTTTATTCACAAGAATGTCTTGATTGAGAAAAGACTTCGCAGAGTCAGAAGTCCTCTCCACCACCCCTTCCCCCATTTTTTTATGCGCAAAAAGGAAAAAGCCTTTTAAAGATAAGGGGGAGAAAACCTATGACTCTGCGAAATAGCGTATACTGGAGCAATGGTTCAGCCTTCCTTGTTTGATGCCACCAAACTAAAAAAAACGATTGATCAGCAGATCGAGATAAAGTCCCCCATGCCGCAAGCAACGGTGCTGGAGACGCTGCCGGCGTACCACCTGTATCTAAAAAGCGGTGGCTATTCAATCTATACAGCCGATGATTTCACAGGAGATCTCAAGAAACTAGGCTTATATGTCCCCGCCAAAGCGGTATCCCAGATCTCACCGGTAGACCTGCAACAATGGATTGTCTTCCTGGCCGCCCAGACCGGTGAACACTTGAAAGCCAAAACCGTCAGCCGAAAAGTGGCCGCCGTGAGGAACTACTTTCAGTGGCTTCGAGGCCTCAATGTGGTGGCCGTCGATCCGTCAGCGCAGCTTATCACCAAACGGATCACCTCGCCCCTGCCTGACATTCTTTATGAAGAGGAGTGCCAGCGGTTGCTTCGGGCGGCCAGTCCCAGTGTGCGCGCCTACATCCTGATTTTGCTGCTGCTGGAAACGGGTCTAAAAAAAGCAGAACTCTTTACCTTGAAAGTGGCGCATTTCGATTTTTCAGATCAATTTAACCCGATAGTCTGGATCAAGCATGAGGGCAAGAAGGCGGTCAAAAACCGCAAACTACAACTCCCGATGGCAATCATCCCGGTGTTCGAGGCGTACCAGTCGCACTATGTCATCCAGGATCAAGTGTTTCCCTATACCCCACGCACGATTGAATATATTTTGAAAGCGAGTGCTGCACAAGCGGGCATCACCAAAAAAGTGACTGCGCAAATTTTACGCGATACCTGTGCTGTACGGCTCCTCGCCCGCGGGAAACCCATCGACTACGTCCTGAAGAAATTAGGGCTTAACCCTTCGACATGGGAAGATGCAAAGAAAAAATATCTCAGACTCACGGCGCCAGCATTATGAGGCCTGGAGATATGCTCTCTACCGAACTCAAAACAAAATGAAGCTTCTGCAACAAGCTGGCAGAGTATCTTTACGGATAATCTCGATAATGGGGGCAAATTGACATATGAATCCACAAGCTCGGTTCATCCATGATGCATTACCAAATACAGGAGAGCAGTTAATGAAACAACCTTGGGAATGGGAAGAAGAAGACATTGAAGCACTGATCCACAATGGCGTCCAAGAAAGTCTCACGTTGGAGTATAAAAGATGCGCCATGCTGGATAAAAGATACCCCAAAAACAAATCTGAACTTAGTAAGGATGTCTCTGCTTTTGCGAATTCAGCAGGTGGAACGCTGGTATATGGCGTTGAAGAAGAGAATCATCTCCCAAAGAAGATTGATGCTGGGTATGACCCTACTGACATAACAAGGGAATGGATAGAACAGGTTATTAACTCAACTATCCAACAACGAATTGACGGGATCCGGATTAAGCAAATCGTCCTTAACAAAAGCAATTCTGGGAAGGTTATCTATGTTGTCTATGTACCCCAGAGTAAACGCGCGCCCCATATGGCTGAAGATCATGTCTTCTATAAAAGATATAACTATCAGTCAGTCGCTATGGAAGAATATGAGGTGCGTGATGTGTCCCATCGTAACGAAATGCCGGATTTATTTATCTCTTTCCATTTAAGTAACGATCAAAAGATTGATCTGACTTTCTCAGAAGCAGAAGAATACTCCCAGCCGATGCCGCTTATTGCGCTGGTGCAAAATAGGTCAACTGTTCCAGCGATGTATCTCCTGATTAGGCTATATGTTGATACTGCTTTGAAGGTTAGCATAGAAGAGAACAGTAGAATTGAGACTTCACCGGAAGAAGTTTATTTGGAAATCGAGGGTCAAACAACAAGCGTAAAGATTTTTAACTTCAATTGGGCAGTTCCAAACAAAATGCCCATCTGGGAAGGCGTTCGCTTTCGTGTTACTAATAACCCTTTTCAGTTGTCAGTGCCAAGAAAACAAGGCACTTATTTTCTGTTATGGGAGATACTGTCGCCAGGAATGGCAGCCACAGATGGGATTTGGAAGTTGCAAACAACAGAAACTACTGCCCAACTCATTGGCTCTCCTGAATAATTATCACTTGGAATCCGGCAAGTGTATATCGATTCTGGCCTAAACCCGCCCCCTACCAAACCTAAGCAAGGGTTTTGGCTGCTCTAGTTCGCTTCAGATCAAGCGGTGGGAACAATTCAGGGTTAGCCGGTCGCCTTCAAGAGATTGCTGACGGTCACCCGGTGCCACTCTCTGCCGTGGGCGGTGGGGATGCTGCGCCGATTTAGCTCCCTCGCAATGGCATTATAACTGTAGCCTTTTGCCTGCAATTCCTTGATCAACGGTATGATGGTATCCCGAAACCTTGCCGATTGGGCCTGCCACACAGCGCGCGCTTTGAGCGAGGCGTTAAAGGGCGTGGGGTTACCTAGCCGGGTGCCGCGCGCCTTCGCCGCTTTGAGGGCGTCTTTGGTTCGCTTGGAAATCATCTCCCGCTCGTGCTCGGCGACGGCAGCAAGAATGTGGATCGTCAGGCGGCTTGGCCTTCGTTCGGGATACGTGCAAAAAGGTGTAACTTCAATGAGTGAAATGTTGTTACGCTCTATGATTTTGGCGGCCATTTGCAAGAACTCAGCCTATGAGGCCCTGGAGTCTCCTGAAACTCAGGAGATAATAACGGTTATCTGACCAGTTATGGCATCATCTCGTCCGATGATCGTGTTTTTACGATCATTATCTTCTGAAAAACTGGTCAGATAACTCTTTTCATACGGCAACTAGGACCATAGGAAGGAAAAATCAACTTCGATCTTACACCTTATTACACGTATCCCGAACGAACCCCTATTCTGTGCGGCTGTGCCAGCACCTTCTAGTGCTCTACTAAGATAGCACCGGCTGCTTTAGGGGGACGCTGGATTCGTTGGGGTGCTTAGTTGCGTCATTGGCTTTACCTCTTTTGCAATGAAATCAACTCCGTTAGACTGTTTTGCAAAGCTTAGAAACGGTCTGAAAAATCATCGTAGGTGCGGTGATAACCATTTTCAGACCGTCTTAATCGGAAAATCTTAGACTATCATCAACACGCTCCTCATGAATTTATCACGGGGAGCGTGTTGTATAAATGGGTAGTTTTTGCCATGCTCTAGCTTCGCGACGGGGCACCGCGAAGCTGGTGGATCGACAAGTTGCGTGCTGCATGAGACACCCCACCGCATACAGCACGCAACTCGTTTCCCTCGGCTACTTGCTCACCACGGGCAAATAGAGCGTATAGCCCGGCGCGACTGGGGCTACGGGATCGACCTCGACGAGGGAGCTGTCCACCAGTCTGTTAGCGCCGTTCCCGGGCAAGGCGTTGAGGTCAATGGTCGGGTGTGCTCCCCTGGGTGCTCGCTGGAAGGTCTGAGGGGACGGCACCGTTTTGTCGAAGAAGCCATCGAGGCGCAGGAAGAACTTCCGACCCTCAATGCCACCCGCGTAATCCATGCGTTGCTTGTTGTCACCGGTCAGGTCATCGGCGTACCTAGCACTCGTGACTTCAACCCAATCCCCCGTACTGCTCACCGCCCACTCATTGCCGTGCAGCATCTTGCGGGAAAGGTAGCCATAGTCACCGTTGAAATTCTCGGCGAAGGCGTTGAAGTTATCGACATAGGTGGTCGTGTTGGGCCTGCGCCAGGTGGCGATGAAGTGCCAGTGACTATCTTCAGGCGCAAAAAACCAGCCGGAAAACAAACTCGCGCCAGCATTGGCGAGGTCGGGCCGCACCCGTGTAATAAGCTTGTAGGTCTTGCCTGCTACCCAGGGATAGACCAACCAAGCATGTCCGCCGGTCCCCTCGCCACCAAACTTCTCGGAGAAAACATGTCGGCCCTTGCTTACCAACGTGGTAAGGTCGCTGCCGACATCGGGATCCCAAACCGATAACAACACGCGGCGCTCTGTGGGGCTATTCACCTGTATGCCCATGTAGCCACTGGTAAAGCCATTGACCATGAAGAAAGAACCTATGGCATCTTCACCCACGGGAATGGTCACCTCGCTGTAAATGTATTCCGTATTGTTGGGAGTCGTGAAATTAAAGTGTACCGAGGGACCGCGGCGCGACCAGTAGTAGTTTGCCGGGTCGTTGGCATATACCAGCCCGGTGGCTGCGGAACCGCTCACCTCGATGGCGGTGACATTGCCAAACAATAGCCCGGTCTTGCTGATGCCTTGCAAGTCGATCCGAACATAGCCGGGATGCTCAACCTCGACCGTAGGTAGCTTGGACCTTAGGCCCACAACCGCTGGCAATTTGACATTGAAAGACTTCCCCAACACCTTTATCCGCACGGTGCTGACGTCGCCCAGTGGCAGGTTAGCCTTGATGTTCAATGACAGCCTGCCAGGCTGGGTCACTCGCACATACGTACTGATCACGCTACCGGGGTCTGTCCACTCCATCAAGCCGGTGTCGTTGCTGATCAATTCGGTCGCGTTGGAACCCCTCGTGGTCACATAGGCATTGCCCCCAAGTGCTACGACGAGTGGGGCTGCCGTAGTATCGGCAGCTTGCGCGCCCGTCGAAACCGAAACTGCTAAAAGTACCAGTATCAGGACAAAAGACCTGATGACGCCCTTGAATCTAAGACTAGCCATAATGATTCTCTCCTTATTGGATATTTTGGACATTTTTGAAGTTCGGCCCCGGTTCGTTGTCGTCCGGCGTTGATGCGCCAGCGGTGGCTAACGGCGAAACGGCGACCGCACAAAGCGCAGCCAACGCAAGCTTAATGACATACCTGAATTTCATTGCCCTATATGGTCGAGCGAGGGCCTACGGAAACCTACGGTTTTGAACCCCAAATACCGCCAAAACCGTAGGTTTCCGTAGGCCCTCCCTTGATTCGGCGCTCCGAAGCGGGGTAAAACAAAGGGAGGGTTTCTTTATTCGGCGCAAAGCGCATGATTGCGGGTAGATATGACCGCAAAACGCGTAAAGAAAGCCGGTTAAGCAATCAAAGGTAAGAAAAGCTTGGCCTCATCGAGTTTCTTACCCACGAAAATCGATGGTGAAACCGTAGGTTTTCGTTCAAATGCCCCCGCTCGTCCATATAATCCTGTACCTGCTCAAGAGTGTATTTTTTACCTGGGAAATAGACTGCTCTTTCCGGTGGTTCATGTCTTTGGGTTCCCATCCGAGTCTCTCGTTCATTTTGGCCAAAGTAGGTTGGGTCTACAATTGTTCCGTTGTATTTAAGCCAAGCATGCTCTGTAGGGATAACAGATATTGCCCAGCCTTCAATATATAGAATTTCAAAGCAGTCTTCCCTATCTGCTAATTCGTACATAGCCATAACTGAATTTTTATAACACTCTCGGTCTTGAGCATCTATCATTTCTGCAAGTTCTTCAGATAGGTAAGTATTAATGTTCATCAATTTCCTGTCAGGCTTAACTTTTTGGCTCTAAAATCTCTATAAACTCCGCAGGGCTAAGAATGTGTAAACCCTTCATTCGCTTCAAAACCGTTAAATCTCTATCTCCTGAAACTAGATAATCAGCTTGCTCAAGTAGTCCATAAGCAATCAAATAATCATCTTTAGAATCTCTACTATGTGAAGCTATTTGCTCAATTGGAAATGGAATTTCTGCTATCTGCTCTATTTCCTTGAGTATAGAGTCCAGCTTTTGGCGAGAAATTAATTTTTGCAAAGGTTTTTTACGCTCCCATACATTAAGAATTTCTTCCTTTAGCTGGGCAGGAAAAATAAGGTGAATCTCTGGGGATAGTAAACAAGCCCTTACTATTCTTTTAACGGTTGAATCTTCATACCGAGAAAGCAGAGCACTAATAATTATATTGGCATCCAAGATAACTCTCATAGTTTTTTAGATGAACGCTCTTTGTCTTTCTGGATAATTTCCTGAGCAATTTCTTCAGATATGCCAGCTAGCTCATAAGCTTCTTCTTCAGTTAAGTCTGGCGAATTAGCTGCAATTTCCTTTCCTAGTGATTGAAAAGCTTCCCAAGCTTCACGTCTACGATTTTGTTCTTTGAGTGCTTCAGTTAACTGATATTCCTCATAAGAGATAAGAACTGCTTCCGGTTCTCCGTGAACCTCAATAATAACTTGCTCCTGCTGTGCTTGTTTGAGCATCGACCCAAAGCGAGATTTAGCCTCACTTGCCGAAACTATTTTAGCCATGTCTGTTCGTCCTGTAATTCGCATAGTAAAAGTTTAACTAAATATTCGTCTATTCTACCGCCTAAAATATTAGGCGTCAAGCTCTAAAGCTGCTAAGGGATAAAATCAGCCAAGCTTCCAAAAATCGTTACATTATTTCTGAATCTAAACCCATATACATGATATTGCAGTATTATACATACCATGCTAATATTCCTACTATGGCAGCCGAATCTTTCGAATGGGATGAGAACAAAAATCAAGAGAACCGCCTCAAACATGGCGTATCTTTTGAAGAAGCACAGTTGGCATTTGCAGACCCTAAACGTCTGATACAAAGAGACAAAGAACATAGCACCGCCGAGGAATCCCGCTTTTTCTGCATTGGCAAGGTAGAAAACAAAATTATGGCTGTACGATTCACCTATAGAGAAACCCAAATTAGAATATTTGGGGCTGGTTATTGGCGAAAATACCGAAAATTATACCTTGCTCAAAGTGATTAGTTTTGAAAGGCTTAAAACATGGATAGAAATCAATACGACCCACCGCTACAGGACTGGGAAGAAGATATTTACACAGATGACCCTGAATTACCGGATGCTGATTCTCTAGAGCCTGTAGAGGATTTTTTACCTCCTCCTGAAGCTCTTGTTTTCAAACAACCAAAAGGAATAAAAATAACTATCACTCTTGACCCTGCAAGCATTGAATTCTTCAAAGAAGAAGCAGAAAGGTTAAACGCACCATATCAGCTGATGATTCGTAATCTGCTCGCTGAGTATGCTAATAAGCAGAAATCGACAAAAAAAGGCAGTAGCCGAAAAGTAGCTAGATAATAAGCTAATCAGAACATTGCCTTTCTAAAGTGGACCCCAATGTCAAGACAGAGAGCGGGTGAAAAATAGAATCCCTTTTCTCCTTTCATTAAAGCAGCAGTTGTTGCGCATTGGGTATGGCAATAGTAGTGGCAAAATAGACTTCGGCCGGCGTCAAATAGCCCAGCGACTGATGCGGTCGATGACTATTATAGAAGTCAAAGTAGGCTGTCAGTTGAGCATGTGCTTGTTTGGGTGTCTGATAATCGTGCAAATAGACCTCCTCATATTTGATGGTACGCCATAAGCGTTCGGTGAAAATGTTGTCGAGGGCACGGCCTTTACCGTCCATACTAATTTGCACATCGGCCGCCAAGAGTCGTTGCGTGTACTGTGGACTCGTGAAATGACTGCCCTGATCACTGTTCCAGATCAGCGGTTTGTAACGGATCAGGGCACCATCCACCGCCTGCAAGACGAAATCAATGTCCAAGGTGTCATTCAGTTGCCAGCTCACGACATAGCGTGAGAACCAGTCGAGTACGGCGACCAGATAGAGCCAGCCGTTCTGGAGCCGCGCCCTAAGGGCACCCGAGGTAATGTCAATGCCCCAGATGTGATTGGGATAGGCCGCAGTCACCTGGCGCAGCAGATACGGATAAACCCGATGCCCCTGATGGCGTTGACTCAAGTTCGGGCCAGGACAAAGGCCGGCGATGCCCATCTCGCGCATGTGCGCTGCACCGCTTTGCGCTTGAGGGTTAGCCCTTCGCGCCGCAGTTGCACCGTGATCCGGCGCGAACCGTAGAAAGGATAAGCCGTGTCGATCGCATCAATCCGATGTTTGAGTGCCACCTCCTCACCTGAAGGGATCACGGGCTGGTAATCGAGGCTCGACCGGCTAAGGCTCAAGAGTTCAGCTTGCAGGCTAAGCGGCAACGCCTGCTCGTCGCGTTCGATCAACGTTAGGCGTTCACTTCGACTCAGGGGCCCAGAGGGCGCCCCGGCCAGATTTTTTTTCGGGTGCCCGCTGGGCGCAGGTCACCTGGGTTGTTAGTCGGCCAATCTCACCATAGAGTTCGTTGACTTGTTGCTCATGTTCCTTGCTCTGTTCGCTGGCTTTCCCGTCACGACTAAATAATTCGGGCAGACCC
>JBBREZ010000038.1:0-22889 GCA_038225095.1 Caldilineales bacterium | reverse complement strand
GTGACAAAAACCAATGGCCAGCCTTGCGGACTTGGCGGCGGCCCGATCATCAACCAGACCACCGCACCGCCCACGATCGTGTTGGCAATAATCCGCAACACACTGTCACCCAACCCAACGCTACACTGGTAGAGCAAGAAGTGATATGGCTTGTTGAGCAGATAGGCGACCGAACCGTCGCGCACCTGTTGCGCAATTGTGCGCGCAAGCCGTGGTTTGCTCAGCACGATCACCTCTGCCAGCATCAAATACCAGAGCGTATCTTGCCGGCTCATGCCAGCAATCCGCTCCGTGCCAACTGCGCTATAGGTGACTTTCCACAACTGTGCAAAGATCCAGAGAAAGAGTACAATCATCACACTGCCCGCGGCCAGATCGCCTGCGTAAGCGAAATTGTTGAGTAATTGTGTTTTAAAAATCGCCCAATATTTGCTCATAATTCACCCTCAATGGAAATGCAGAATTCGGGATTCGGAGTGCGGAGTGTTATACACGCTCACGGGATAATTCGCCATTGGCCGCGCGCAGTGCAGTACTAGAATCAGCTTGTTGATAAATGGTGCGAATCACCTCTTCCAGTGACGGGTCAGAAATCGTCACATCGATTAGTTCGCCCGCCGCTGCCAGCCGTGTGAGCACCGACTCGACCGGCGTGGTGCGCGTGTCAAAGCGTAACTTGACCCCATAGTGGCCGGCCTTGAGAATTTCCGTCCCCGCCAGTTGGAAATCTGCCGCCAATGGTTGGGCATAGCGCACGTCCACCTGTTTCGAGGTCAGATAGCTGCGTTTCAAGGCCGAGACTTTATCCTGATAGATGATCTGGCCGTGGTTGACGATGATCACGCGTTTGCAGAGCGCTTCAATGTCGCCCGCGTCGTGCGAGGTGAGCAGCACGCCCACATTCTCGACTTCGTTCATACGCTTGATCGTGTCACGAATGCGCTGCTTGGCCACCACATCCAAGCCAATCGACGGTTCGTCCAGCAAGATCAGCCGCGGTTTGTGCAACAGCGAAGCGGCGACTTCACAGCGCATGCGTTGGCCCAGTGACAGTTTTCGCACCGGCGTCTCCAGCAAGTCTTGAATCTCAAAGGCCTCAGTCAGAAACCCAATCCGTTGACGAATTGTTTTGTCATCCAATTCATAGATTTTGCCAAAGAGATAGAACGTATCAATCGCCGGCAAGTGATACCAGAGTTGGGGGCGCTGGCCGAACACGCTGCCGATCTGATAGGCCAACTCGCGACGCTGCTGCCACGGCACGTAGCCGAGCACAGAAACTTCGCCGTCCGTCGGGTGCAAAATGCCGGTCAAAATTTTGATCGTCGTCGATTTGCCCGCGCCGTTCGGCCCAATAAAACCGAGTAATTCGCCGTCCTCCATGTCAAAAGAGAGGTTGCGGACTGCTTCAACCATCTGCCAATCGGGTTTCCAGAAGGCGCGCAGGCTACCCTGAAGGCCGGCGGCTTTACGCTTGGCTTGAAAGGTCTTGTATAAGTTGCGAACCGTGATAGCCGACATGATCCTCTCCTTGCTGATTTGGATGAAAATGATTGGGAGCCTCACCCCCGACTCCTCGCCTGAACTCAGCCCTACAATGCCGGAGAGGAGTCGGGGGTGAGGCGCAAAAAAAGCCACAGACCCTAAAGTCTGTGGCTGGAGAAAACCAACAAAAAAACCACAGACTATGCGCCTGTGGCCGAATACCTGAGAACAGCGAACTTCCTCACATCGTCACATTGCGCACCTGAGCGGCATGGGCATTGCGGTACCAATACCCGGATATTCGATAGTAAGGAAGGTACAAAACTGAATCATTAGTGTGCTCGGTGAGAAATTGTGATAAATCGATTAATTTACCTGATCGATTTCAAAGCCCGTCAGGTGTCCACAACTTATTTGACATACGCCCACGACTAAAGCTCATGGGATTCAGGGGTCAAACATGGGCTGCCCTCGTTTGGTCTTACGCCCACTAACCCTAGAGAAGATGCCCCTTCTCGTACAGTATTAGAGCTCTTTAGTACGTTTCAAATTTTACGCGTTGAACTACTCAACGTTTTGTAGATCTATTATACCACACTTGGGGAGATTTCAATTATGTCAAACTGTTTACAACGATGTCCAAATCCAGTAGGATTTGTGGCTATCGGGTACCCTCTGGGTGCCACGAGTAAACATCGTGGGCTATCCGCCGAAGGAGCGTAAAATTAGGCCAATAGGATGGGGTTTCTGATTACTCGTCGTTCCTCTTCTGTTTTATGCCTGCGTAGTACGACAACGTTACATTACCGACCACTGGTAGAAGCCGATTGTGGCGCCGTTGCCTGCCAAGCATTGCATGGTAAAATAGGGTTAGAACGCAACAGGATCGTTTGGCCCAAACATGGCGCTTCCTGCGTCGGCACCCAATGACTTATTTCTACCAGCAACGATTTGAGGCGTTCTAATGTAACGTTGTCGTAGTAGTTACACACATAATTTACAATTATCCTTTGGAAAATGGTATCATTGCCAGCATGCGAAACGAGACGGAGATTCATTCTATGCCCAAGCAATGCGTTGATGATGCGACCTGGGATGCCTTTGTCGCGGCCCACCCGCGCGCCCATATTTTACAGACCAGCGCCTGGGGCGCGCTCAAACATCAATTTGATTGGCGGCAGGGGCGCGTCGTGCTGACCCATACGAATGGCCTGCATGGTGCAAACTGTGTGCAGGCTGGTTCTTTGCTGCTCTATCGACGCACGCCCAATCTGCCGGGCGGTTTAACCTTGGCTTACGCGCCCAAAGGGCCTTTGACCGATTGGCAGGATCGTACCCAGACCAACGCTTTATTAACCGAAATCATGGCGGAATGCCGACACCAGGGAGCGTCTGTCTTTAAAATAGAGCCAGATCTACCCGACACACCGCTGAATCGTGCCCTACTGCGCAGTTATGGTTTTCAGCCCAGCGCGCAAACCGTGCAGCCACCCAGCACCATCCTGCTTGACATCAGCGGTGCCGAGGCCACCATCTTGGACCGCATGAAGAGCAAGTGGCGCTATAACATTCGGCTGGCGGAGCGCAAAGGCGTCACGGTGCGCGAGGCCGAGTGTGCTGATTTACCCGCCTTTAATCAACTGATGCAGACCACCGGCCTTCGCGACAATTTTGCCGTGCACAGCGCCGCTTATTACGCCGCCGCGTTTACTCTATTTGTGCCAGAACGGGCCGCGTTCCTGTTGGCTGAATATGACGGCCAGCCATTAGGCGCGCTGGTTGTCTTCATCATGGGCAAGACCGCCTGGTATTTGTGGGGTGCCAGCAGCGATCGCGAACGCAACCGCATGCCCAATCACGCTCTGCAATGGGCCGCCATTCGTTGGGCGCGCCAGCGCGGCGCCACCCTTTATGATTTTTGGGGCATTCCCGACGACGTGGGCAAGCTGGCGCTCGGTTTGCGTAACGGCAATGGCAGCGGCGTCCCGATTGATGAATTACCATTCGATTTAGACAATTTCCCAAGCCACGATCTGTGGGGCGTTTATCGCTTCAAACAAGGTTTTGGCGGTCAGGTTGTACGTTATATCGGCGCATGGGATAAACCGGTCAATGCGCTGGGCTATCGATTGTACCAAATTGGCTTCGAGGTGCGGAAAAAGGTTGATGAGATAAAGAGATTAGAGATTAGAGACTGGAGCCTAGCACGTGACAACCTAGCTCCAATCTCCAATCTCCAATCTCCCAATCTCCGGATTGTGGAAACGGTGGACGAATGGCGCGCTATTTTGTCAACGCTGCCCGATCCGCATGTGCTGCAAAGCTGGGAATGGGGTACGGTCAAGGCGCAAACGGAATGGAACGCAGAGCGCGTGGCTTTATCCGTTGGTGCTAACGATCAAGCGAACGCGGCCTTTCAATTTTTGTGGCGTCAACCACTCGCACGCGTGCCTGTAGGTGTCGCTTATGTGCCCAAGGGGCCTGTGCTGGACTGGTCTAACCTTGATCTGGTTGATCATACGCTGGAACAAATTGAACGTTATGCCCGTGCCAAGCATTGCCTTTTCGTCAAAATCGACCCGGATGTGCGCGAGGACACACCGACAGGTAAATTGGTACTGCACGCCTTGCAACGTCGCGGCTGGCGCTATAGTGCCGAACAGATTCAGTTCAAAAATACAGGCTTTAGTGATTTGTCCAACGGCGAAGATGCACTGTTGGAGACCATGAAGAGCAAGTGGCGTTACAACGTTCGGTTGGCCGAGCGCCGTGGTATTCGCGTGCGCGCCGGTGGGCCGGATGATTTAGCGGCTTTTTACGCGCTCTATGCCGAAACTGGTCAGCGCGACAAATTTTTGATTCGTCCGTTTGCTTACTACAAAACCACCTGGCAAACCTTCTTAGCGGCGCAAGCTGAGCCAGGAAATCCAGCCGGGGGCGCGCTGTTGCTGGCCGAACATGCAGACGATCCACAGCCCATCGCTGGCTTATTTCTGATGCGCTACGGCCAACGTGCCTGGTATTTTTATGGGGCCAGCAGTGAACGACATCGCCGCGATATGCCGAATTATCTGTTGCAGTGGGAAGCGTTGCGTTGGTCGCTGGCACAGGGCTGTACCGTTTACGACTGGTGGGGCGCGCCGACCAACATGGCTGATCCGGATGATTCGATGCAAGGCGTCTGGCAATTCAAACAGGGCTTTGACGCCCAGTTTCAGCCGCATGTCGGCGCCTGGGACTTCCCGGTGTCGCCGGTTTTGTATCAATTATACACGGAGGCGATGCCGAAAATTTTGGCGTGGTTACGGGGTAGGCGCACTTAACATGAAACATAACTTTAACGGGCCGGTGACGGATAACGACCAAACTTAGCCTATACTGTGTTGTTGCTTGTCCGTCCCTGGCCCATTCAATCTGATTTTGGCTATCTCCTGTTGAATTTACTCGAATAAATCGGCATGGGTGCCGGTGCGCTCGAAAATGAGCTCGTCTGCCTGGAGCTTATAAATCAACAACCAATCCGGCTCTACATGACATTCCCTTCTACCCCGGTAATTCCCAATCAGTATATGGTCTCTGTATCGTTCCGCAAGCAGTTGCTCGTCAACCAATTTTGCAATCACCTCTTTGATCTTCGTCATATCCTTGCCACGCTTGCGCATCCGCTGTATATCTTTTTCAAACTGTCTAGCATAGCTCGGCTGCCGCATTACAATCCTAGCTGTTCAAACAGTGCTTGCGCATTTTCGCATTTGGTAACCTTGCGTCCAGCATCTGTATCTTCAAAGGTCTGTATCGTGGTTGTATTTGGTATGCGCACTTCAAAAGGGAGACCTTTACTGAGTTTGACTTGCTGATAGAATAATGTGATCGCTTGGGTCACCGATAGCCCAAGTTCATGAAACACACCTTCGGCTTCTTCCTTCAGATCAGGCTCTATTCTTGCTCGAATCGTGGCTGACTTTGGCATGTCCACCTCCATTTATGAGTAAATTGTAACACAAATTGGACACAGCCACAATGATATGTTACCAAATTTTCGACTTATCATATTGATTGCCTTGGACGTGGGAAAGTGCCTATTCGTATAATACTCTGTTTACTCACCCTGCAAAATAGCGCTATCTGCAATCCACATGGGCTCTTCGTGCTCATTCACAATCCGCACCTTGCCTTTGAGCACCACATTTTTTCCGAAAAAGACATTGCCCTTGACCTCTAACCCTGTGCATTCGAGCAATGACGGTGCACCATGCGGAAAGCGGGTGCGCATATCGTCGATCATCTGGTAATAACGGTCATCTAATTCGATCAGCGGGGGCGAAGGTTGGCGATCTTTACGTGCTGGGTTCAATGCTAGGTGATATTCATTGGTCAACACATAGACATCCGACCAGAGCAGAAGTAAATCGCTATTTTTCTTGACCGGAATAAAACGGTCGCGCGCCACCCGAAGCGCCTGAGCGCCTTGGAAAATGGCAATCGCTGATCCCATCGCAGTTTCCAGTTGATAGATCCGGTACGATTCTGGATCGGTGGGATCGACCGGCTTTTCATTGCGAATCAGCGGCAAACCCAACACGCCATTGCGTTCGTCCAACACCTGGCGCAAGGTGGGCAGATGCACCCAGAGGTTGTTCGTGTTGAAATATTTATAACGCGTGATATCTTGAAATAAGTTTTGCTCTTCGGGTGGACACTGCGCCAGTTCGCGCAGCAACAATTGTCTATCCGAGCGTTGGGCCAGGTGGCCGCCTTTGCGATCCGCCGGTGTGCGCTCGGCCACCTCCATCAAAAATGGCAATTGGTGCAAGGAAAAATAGCCAAGAATTTTAAGATCCAGCGTCGCGCCTAAATTGTCGGAATTGCTGACAAAGGCATATTCATGCCCAGCGTCTAAGAGCGCTTGCAACATGCCCCCGGTGACCAGCGCCGCATACAGATCGCCATGCCCAGGCGGACACCATTCTTTGGCTGGGTCAGCCGGCCACTGCGCTGGCGAAAAATCACTTTGGCGCACTTTGGGCACTTTGTGTTGCAGAAAATCAAATGGGACATCCTGGACGAAATCCGGGTAATGAGCCAGGGCGGCCAATGTAGCGTTTTGGGTGGCAAAGCTATTCATCAGCACCAGGGGTAACCGTGCCGCTGTGGTACGGCGCAGATGTTGCATCTGCTCGACAATACTATCCAGAAAACTCAAACCATTCTTGGCTGGTAAAAGGGATTTGGGGCCTTCCATCCCCATGCTCGTCCCCAGGCCGCCGTTCAGTTTTAGCACAACTGTACGGTCCAAAGCGGCACGACCAGCCGTCGTGAACTCACTGTCCAACTGGTGGATATCGGGCAGGGTTGTGACGGGATTCGCTTCATCCTGGTAAATATAGCCCGTTGCACCACCGACCAATTGCTCGTAATAGTGGTGAAACACATTCACGATCAATTCAGGTAGCCCTGCCTGCTGCATCTTAGTTGCAAACGCGGCAAAGCCTTTGGTGGGTGAATGATTCGGCATAATGACAACATCCTGGTGCTCTGGCTCAAGTATTCGCAACATCGCGCATAAGCTCCTTCGCTTTATGTAAGTTTAGGGATGAGCCATGAAGATCGTAGGCTGGCCAGGGCGGCACGTAATTTAATTATGCCTTGGGGAATGCAATAATGTTTTACTGAATTCCCCAACGACAAGCCTATTATTTGGGTGCTCATTGATTGATTGTGCGCGAATTTTACCTTATTTCTTCCTTGCTATTTATTACAATATCTTTACGGTTATCTCAGGAAAATATCACTGTATTTTGATAAGCTGCATAGATACTGTCCAGGTACAGCTGGCAGCGCCCTGAAAACATCTATGCGTAGCCACCTATTAAAGCGTTATCCATTAGCGCTTACCAGCCGACAGCACAACCATCCTTGCGTGGGTCGCTGCCACCGGTCAGGATGCCGGTTTGCGGATCGCGCAGAATGATCTGGCCACCGCCGAACCCGACCCGTCCAAACCCATCCACGGGCGTCAAGCGATGGCCCCGGCGCGCCAGTTCGGCTAGGGTGGCATAGCTCCAGCCTTCTTCCATCAGGATCAGGCCACCATCTTCCTGGGAGCCTAAGCCTGCGCCCGGACCGGTTAATTGCCAGCGCGGCATGTCGAGCGCTTGTTGCGGGGACATCCCAAAATCGACCATGTTGACCAATACTTGAAAATGACCTTGGGGTTGCATGTAGCCGCCCATCACGCCATACGCAGCGTGTAATTCGCCATCGCGCATGGTCATGGCCGGGATAATCGTTTGATAGGGGCGTTTGTTCGGCGCCAGCGCATTGGGATGCTCGGGGTCTAAGACAAAAAGCGCGGCGCGGTTTTGCAAGCTGACACCTGTCCCTGGCACAACCAGGCCAGTGCCGGTGCCCGCAAACAGGCTGTTGATAAAGCTACAGGCATTGCCTTCGCCATCCGCTACGCTGAGGTAAACCGTGTCGGAGCCGACGCGCGGGTCACCATAGCGCACCTTTTGCGCCGCCCACTGCGGATGAATTTGTTTTCTTTGGCGGGCAGCGTAGTCTTGACTGATCAAACCTGCGAGCGGAATTTTTGCCACCCGCGGGTCGCAAACCCACTGTTGCGCATCGGCAAAGCCCAGACGCATACATTCGAGCATGGTGTGGACACGATCCGCTTCACTCATGGCGGCCAGCTCAAAGCCGGCTGCCAGATTGACAGCGATAATCGCAGCCAGTCCCTGGCCGTTGGGCGGGCATTCGTACAGGGTGACGCCGCGATAATTGGCGCTGATCGGTTCATCCCAAGTGCTGGTGTGCGCGGCCATATCCGCCGGCGTGATCCAACCACCATACCGCTGGACATGGGCGCTCAATTTTTTGGCGAATTCCCCGTGATAAATATACTGTTTGCCCGCCGCCGCCACGCCGCGCAACGTTTCGCCCAACGTGGGAATCCGCATCAATTCACCGGGGCGCGGGGCGCAGCCATCAACTAATAACTCGTGACCGCTGGGCTGTTCTGGGCCGTTGTCCAGATCGCCACTTTGCCAATCTGGTGCGCGCAACAATTTATCGACGCCTTGCGCCCAACCGGTGGCGATAATCTCGCTGACCGGATAACCGTTTTCCGCAGTCCAGATCGCCGCTTTCAATACGTCCGCCAGCTGCATGCGCCCATGCCGTTCGAGCAAATCGCTCCAACCGGCGACTGTGCCCGGAATGCTCACGGCATGCCCCGTGTAGCCTGGCATCTTTGTGTAGCCGAGTTTGCACAACGCATCAATCGAGGCGGCGGCGGCGGCGCGCCCGGAACCATTTAACGCCGTAATCGTTTTTGTACGGGCGTCCCAGTAAAGCGCAAAGCAGTCGCCACCAATGCCGGTGGAGATTGGTTCCACCACATTGAGCATGGCGGCGGTGGCGATCGCAGCATCGGCTGCCGTGCCACCAGCCTTGAGGATATCTAGCCCCGCTTGGGCCGCCAGTGGCTGACTGGTGGCGACCATGCCGCGGGTTGCGAGTACATTGCTGCGTCGAGATCGGAACACACCATCTATCTTCATACGTTTTCCTGGTCATTAGGGGCGATTAGATGCTCCAAATTCGCCTATGTTAAATTTATAGACAAACCAAATAGACTCTGCACAATCCAACTGGACGGGCACGGTATACCGTGCCTCTACCAATGTGCAACCTTTATTTGGTTTGTCTATTAGGAATTACGCACCTTCTCCCTGTAGGAACACGATATCCTGTAGGAACACGATAATTCGTGTCAGTACGACGGGTAGAAATCCATTGCTGCGTAAATCCTAAAATTGATTGATTGCTTGCATGATAAAGGAGAGTCCGTTTCGTGTCCAAATCTTTGTACGGCCAACAACGGCGCACCCAGGATCCCAGCGAAGTGTAGTTCATCGTTGCCCGTTGCCAGGCGGTTTTGCGCTTCACTTCATAACAGGCAATTCGTACTACGCCCCCGATGTTTGGTGAATTTTTTACGGGTAAGGTAGACTACTAAACAAGATGCGTATTATTATTCAGTATATCACCACCTATGCGCCGTATATCTACGCCATTTGTGGTTTGTTCGCTTTAATTCAGATTTACCGTCTCTGGCAGGTGCGGGCTGAGCGTCGCCAAGCTGTTTTTACATTGGAACGCGAAAAGGCAGTGCATGAACTGTACAATATTTTTTCGATTGCGATGTTCTTGGTGGTGACGATGGGGGTGACTTATTTTTTTAGTCGCACCTTGGCGGTTGCCGTCGATCCAGATTTGGCAAGAGTAATTGTAGCGACGCCAACCCCAATCCTCGCGCTCAATATAACGAATACGGTCGCGCTGAGTGATACGATGAATTTGCTGGTGACGACCAATACGCCAGCGCCTGCCACCCTGGTGCCGACCATTACGCCCATTCCAACGCTGAAGACGCCGACCCCGAGCGTTACGCGCGCGCCCACAGCAACGCCCGCCTCTGCGCCGATTGTCCAGCAACCAGCTTGTCCAGATGAACGGGCCGTTATCTTGCGGCCAGGGGATAACGAACGGGTGAGTGGCACGATCACGCTGATTGGGACGGCCACCCATGAAAGGTTTAATTTTTACAAGGTGGAGTATGCGCCGGCTGGCACGCAAAGTTTTAGTTATCTTGGCGGCGGCAACAGCCCGGTGATCAACGGTGGACTGTACAGCTTTAACACTACGGCATTGGGCAACGGTGCATGGACGTTGCGCCTGGTGGTGGTCGATCAGACCGGCAACTTTCCCGAACCTTGCCAGGTGACAATTCAGGTACAAAACTAACGATGCAGGATAAAAAACGCACTTACCTTTTGACTGCCATCGTTTCTGTCAGTGTTTTAGCCCTGGTGCTTGCCTATTTTGTCGGGGTTGCCAGTGGGCGCAGGAACGCGGCCAACGCTTATCTGACGGTAGAGGCCAAAAATCTGGCGCGCATGGTCGCCACCTTCACCCAGACACCGATGGCCTCGGCCACACCCTCGCCCACCGCCACCGGCACCCCTCTGCCAACTGCTACCCCAACCGCCACGGCGACCTCGACGGCGACGCCAGCTTCTGCCGAAGAATGGGGCAAGCGCTTCCAGACGCTTGCGACCACTGGCCTCAATGCCATTCCGATCACCGAGTTCGACGACGAACGGGCGTTGGCCTTGTTACGGCGAACGGCGCAGGAGCAACTGTTGCTCTTTGTGCCGGTGAGCTATCACGAATTGTCAGCTGAGCCTTGGGCGGCGCTGGTAATGCCGCGCACGCCCGATGGCAAAGTATTACCGTTGCTCTTCTGGCGCGAGCCGAACGACCGCAACCAGATTCGCAGCCAATTCTTGCTTGGTGAATTTTCTGGCCAGGGCAATGCGCCAGATTATGCCACCTTAATTGCGGGCATTGATCAAGGTGTTTTGCGCAGCGATGGGCAAGGGCGCGGTTATGTGCTCTTGATTGAACGGCCTGGCGAAAAGCCACTTTTGCCCGTCTACCTGTTGAGCCAGGCGCAACCGGCCGATGATTTCAAATTGGTCTGGCGCAGTGACCAAGAACCAATGTGGTCGATCCCAACTTCTGGCAGCCAAGTCAAGCTGGCGGATGGCGAAGGGGCGACGCTGCCTGATCTCGACATTCTGTCGCCAATTGCGATGCAGGGTACGCTACGGCAACAAATTGGCATCGCCAATATCTTCGTCGAACAAGCGCCCTTTGCCCGCCAATGGGCTACCTCGCATTGGACTCCCGCCTTTGGCAATAACGGCGTCGATGCGGGCGGCGCGATCATGGGCTATCATTTGGCCTCTACCAGTTTGCGCTCGACACCCATCACCGCATTGGCGCGTTTACTCGAATTGGTGCGCACCGGCAATGTCAATGATACGACGCTCTACGCCACCCGGTTTGACCTTTTTCAGCAAATTGCCAATTTAGGTTTAGGCGGACCGGCGGCGTGGGTCGCCATTTACTTAGATGCCGATGGCCATCCTGTCACCAGTGATGAGCTGACCCCTCATCTACGCTTTTTTGACAATGCCAATCGCGCCCACACCTATGAAGCTGATTTTGAACAGGATGATCAAGGGGTTTATCGCTTGGCTTCAATCGAGCCGGCTCAACCATACGAGACCGATTTGATCACGCCGGCGCCCCCGATCGCAACCTTTACGGTAACGCCTGCGCCAGCCTCATCGATCACCAATACGGTTGCCAATCGCACAGCGCTTAGTCGCACCCTCAATGTGACGCAAACGCTCAACCTTTCGTCGGCGGTTGTCGCCGCCCAGCATACAGCCCAAGCGCAAAACAGTGTGCTCGTGGCAACGAATACACCTTTGCCGCCCCCAACCGGCACGCCCACCGCAACGCCAACGCCGACGATTACACCCACGCCGACGATCACGCCGACGCCGACCATCACCAATACGCCAACGCCGTCAGCCACCGGTACGCCGACGATTACGCCGACGCCGACTGAGACACCCTTGCCCATCCCACAGATTCCGCCCGATGAAGCGGCTCCTTTGACCGGTGTCACCTTCTTGCGGGAAGCGGCCCGTGTGCGCGGTGGCCCGAATACCAATTCGATCACGATTGCGAGCATCGAGAATGATATCCCGGTTGACGTGTTTGGCATGACCGAAGCGGGCGACTGGCTGTTGATTCGCAATAAAGATGTCATCGGCTGGCTTTTCCGCGACTTGGTCAGCCTCAACGGTGACACCGCTGGCCTGCCGGTCTATCATGCAGATGGTACGCCCTTAATTCCTGCGACAGCGACGCTCTCGCCGACGCCAGGTGCGCCAACGCTAACCGAGACGCCGACGCCCCTGTTTACGCCAGTGATCGAAGCACCCACCACCGAAGCCGTCAACGAGAACGGTCCGTCGCCAGCGCCGGAAGCGGGCGAAACGGTGCTGACCGTGGGCGGCGATAAAATTCCCGCCAACCCACTAGCGCCGATTGCAGTGACAGCCAGTGATGGCAGCCATTTGTCGATCCAGGTGGATAAGGCGACGGTGCAGATGTGGAGTGGTTTGCTCGGCGCAGTGGCCGCTGGTTGGGTGCCCGCACCCGCCGAGTTGTTGTGGGCTGGCGCGCAAATTTATGTCACGGTGCAGCCAGGGGGCACTGATCCAAAACTTTTGGTGGCGACTCGCGTACGGATTGTCAGTGCACCAGCCAGCTTAGAACGGGCGAAAGTGCTAAACTATCCACCATTGGCCAGCGCCGTTAGCCTGAATACAGCCATCGGGTTGATTGGCAGCCGCGAGCAGCAGGGCATTTATCTGTTGCAGGATGGCGGTACGGTGCAGCAATTATGGGCCAAAGAACAGGATGCCGCATGGGTTAGCGGTGATGATACGGCGGGCATTTTGATCAGCGCCCCCGATCTGCCGACCGGCATCAATACGTTTAGTTGGGTGCGGACGGATGGCAGCGGCCTGCAAATTTTTGCCCAACCGTTTTTTCGCCTGCGCGGCGTGGCTGGTGATGCGTATGGGGGGCTGTGGTGGATTGAGACGCCCCAGGCTAGCTTGGACCAATGGCAACTATGGCATTATGATCTCGCCCACGCGAAGATTGTGATGCGTTTGCAAGCGGCTGGCGAACTATTTAGCACGAGCAGCCGGATTGTGAAGTCGTCGCTGACGCCTGTGCTGTTGTCCGTGCGCCCTGAACTGGCAAGCGGACAAAACCCGACGGCAACGGTCACTTTGTTTCTGGATACGTTGGATAACGCGAGCCAGGCGCTTTACAAGGGCGTTTTTCGCCTGATCATGCAAAACAACGCCGATAATCGGGGCAAGCTGCTTGGCGCACCCCAACTGTTGCTTACGCCAGAAGATTATCGTGGCCCGCTACAGGTTAGCCCAGATCGCGGCCGTCTGGCCTATTTCTATTTCAACCCAGCGCATGCTAGCCTGACCGCCGGCACGATCCATCCGCCGAACACCGTGCGCCTGCTGACGCTCGAAGGCCGTGGCGCCAGCACCATTCGGACGGTGTATGAAACAGCCGCACCGGTTGAGTTTCTGGCGCCAAATTTAGCCTGGCAGGGTAACGACCGTTTATACTTGGCGCTTAGCCGTTTTGCGGCGGGTCAAGTTTTTGGACTGGATCGGTTTGGTGTGGTTGCCCTGCAATTGCCCGCACCCGGCAGTCAAAGCGCCGGTGACATTGTCACGCGTAACTATCTCTTGCCAGATCAGCAAGAACTGCGCGATTTTGCCCCTTGTCGTAATGGCGAGTCTACCTTGTTAATTGTCAAGGCGGCGGATGGCAACTTGCAACTTGCCCGTTGGGACCATACGGGTAAGCCCCAACCACTTTTTGCGTTGACACCTGCGCTGACCCGAGCTTTTGTCTGTTGGCGTGCTCCGTAGTGAGCTAATGTTCCGTAAACTAGGGCGTGCAGAAGAGTAGATGCCAATGCCTGTTGATGGATAGCTGCCTACTTTCTATTCCTCTGACTGGTGTGTAACGATGTTTCATTTGCCTGACTGGCTTAATGGTTGGCTCAATCTAGTGGCCTGGCGTGATTTGCTCTTTACAATCACCGCCCTGATCATGGTGACCTTGCTCATTGTTTGGTGGCGCCAACAGACGCGCCATTGGTACCGAATTACCGCGAGCGCATTTCTGGCCGCATTTTTACTCTGTATTGCGGGTTTTTTTCTGTTTGAAGTGCCCCCCTATTACGCCAGTTGCCCAGGCGGCTGTCCAGGCTGGCGCGGCTATCCACGGGCCGTGGCGACGATTGACACGCATGGCATCCCGCATCTCTCGCCGGTTAATTTTGGGTTGAACTTGCTCATGCTCTGGCTGTTTTGGCTGACGGCCAGCCTGATTTGGCGGCTTTTGGGCATTGCTTTTCAATGGGAGCACCGATCGCTGCGCGTTAAGTTATTGTTTGTATTTTTTGTGGCCGTTTTACCCTGGGCTTTATTGCCGCGCATATTAGATCCACCGCAGCCTAGCCCGACGGGTGAAGATTTGCGGCTGGCCAATAATGCGCGGCGTTCTGCCGAATTCACCTATCATCTCACCGGTTTTTGGGTGTTACGACTTGCGCTGGAAGATGTACGGCAGCTTCCAGCAAATCGGCAAGCTCAAACCGCAACCGGCAGCGAAGTCGGCAATCAAGTCTGCCTGCGCGGCTATACCTATTTCTACATTCCCTGGCGGCATTATCGCATTGATCTCGATGCCATCGGTCGAACCGCGCTTGATCTGACCGAACTGCCCCTTCGTGTGCCTTGCTGGCCCTAAAACGGCACATTGACCCGCTACTTCTGCTGCGCGACAAAAGGTAAGAACAGTTTGCGACTAGGCCGCGGCTGGTTGCCATTAAGCGGTGTGATCGTCACATCCGATAGTTGCGTGGTAGCGGGATCATCCGACATGACCGTTATCTGTCCGCTTAGCCCATTGACTTCATGCGCAAAGGTGGCAATCGCTTGATTTTGAACTTGTGTATCATTGATCTGCGGATTAATGCTGACTTGTAGGCTAATGGTGGCGCGCTCGCCTGGCGCCAAAGTGCCAATTTCGATGATAACCTGTGTATAGCCAGCGTTATTGCCTTGGCTCGCCCTTCCTCTATCCGTCTTCAGCGTGCCGCTAACCAGCGTGATGTTTGGGTCAAGGGTGTCTGCCAGACGAAGCTGCTGCGCTGGAACCTTGCCTGTGTTAATCAAGGTAATCGCGTAAAGTAACTTGTCACCTGGCGAGACTAGGTTATTTTGGTCCATATCGTTAAACAGAAAAGCAGCCTTGGTGAGGACTACCACTGCATTGGCGACGGTGGGCGTTGGCGTGAGCGTCGCGTTTGCCGTGGCTATCGGTGTTGATGTTGCGGCCTGAGCGTCAGTGTTAGTTGGTGTGGGGCTAGCGGTTGCGGTGGTGGCCGGGTCTACGTTGGTTGGCGCAGGGCTAGCGGTGGCGATAGCGGTTGCGGTTGGTGTCACGCCGGGGAGCAGCGTTGGCGTCTCTGTGGCCGGGTCTGCGTTGGTTGGCGCAGGGCTAGCGGTTGCGGTAGCTAGATCGGTTGCCGTTGCGGTGGCGCCCGGAACCAGCGTTGGCGTTTTTGTGGGTTTTGGCGTTTTGGTTGGGACGGTTGGCACTGTCCCAGCCAACAGCGGGCGAGCCCTCACAGGAATGATTGCCCACCCAAAGTATAGAATCGTGACTAGACAATAGAGTACGATGAGACAATTAGACGTTGAAAATAATCTGCGACGAGGAGTTTTCATGCGCTTGCTCCTTTATAGTAACCTATATACTAACCTACATGGCTATGGTTGATATCTGTATCTATCAACTATTAAAATGGCAGCGGAGTTCCTGGCTTTCTGTCGAAGAGAGGGGACAAAGTGAGCACATAAGACGAAAGCCTTGAACCTGTTAATTATACACTATTTTATAGCAATTTGGCATCTATAGGCGAACAATAGGGTGCAGTGTGGGTTGGGGAGATTTTGGCCGAGCGTACTGGAAGGTCTGCCACCGTATAATTTTCTAATTCACCCTTTCTAATTCACTCTATAGTGCGGCTAACAAAACGGTCATCTGCGTCAGTAACTTGCCGAATGCCTGGCCGTTGCTAACTTACTCATGTTATGCAGATCGGTGTGAAGGGAAGTAGGGATACTAAGCAGTTGAGGTCAAGGCCGGTTTCGCCGCGGGCGCCCTGGCGTGCTTTGGGCCAGGCGCGCTGGAGGAAGTGGGGCAATTGCGGGCGTAGGCTGGAATTGTCAGCAAGTAGATCGATTAGTTCTAAGCGCTGTCTGAAAAGCCATGAATGAATTCACGGCCTGCTATACAAAACGCGCCCTAAGGCGGGTGCCCATTGGGGCGCGGTGAACTTTTCAGACCGTCTCTAAGGCCAATCCAGAAAAATAAATAACGATATAGGAATCGAGACCTTCGGCAGAGCTCAGGCGGGTGCCCTCTGGGCGCGATAAGTTCAGCCCGTATCCTTATTTGGAATGGCCTAAGCGCTGGATATGAATGGTGGCCTCCCAACTGGGTGAACGTTGGTTGGGCTGAAACTGCCACTTGAGCAAATGCACCAGCAACACAATCAGCCGGCTTTCGAGTTGCATTGCTGGCTTTTACCCATGTCGTCGATTTCCTCGATCAGGTTGGCGATGTCTAGTTGGTCAAATTCGGCCTGGTGCAAGGCGATGGCTTGGGCTTGCACCAGGCGCAGAAATCGGTTTCGTACAGGGTTGTCGCTGACATTGGTTTGCCAATCCTCCTCTCAAACAATGTAAGTCAGGCTTCACATTGTTCTGATTATAGCATAATAACTCTTTGATTCACCAACATTTTGAACCATATACTATGGTATAATCAACTGAGTACATAAAGCAGTTCTCAGCAAAAGGAGCAAGAAGTTTGTAGCATGACATATCCACCGCAACAGCCAACGCGTCCTACCCATATTCCCGCCTATGCCGATGTTTGTTTGCAGGCGCTGGTGGAGCATAACCTAGGCGATAAGCTTTCGCTAGGCGGGGCTTTTGCGCTGCTGCATTACCTGGACTACCGCGCCACTTATGATGTCGATGCCTGGTGGCATAGTTCTACGACCGCGCAAGAAAAGCGGCAAGTGATTGAGGCGATTGAGCAAGCATTAGGCACAGTTGGGCAGGTAAGGCGGCGGTCTTTTGGCGATGTCGTCAGCATCGAATTAGCGACAGAACAAAAGAAAAAGGTTTTCAGCTTCCAAATCGCCGAGCGGTCAGCACAATTACAGCCATCGGTATCGGCGCAGTGGACCAATGTCTTGCTCGACAGTTTTTCGGACTTACTCGCCAGTAAAATGACGGCGCTCGTTCAACGTGGTGCGGCGCGTGATTTCCGCGACATTTATGCCGTTTGCCAAGCGGGTTTGGCGACGCCATGGCAGTGCTGGCAATTATGGCAACAGCGGCAACAACTTGCGGGTGATGAGGCAGATTTTGAGTGGGCGAAAATTGCGCTCAATAGCCATTTGGAGCGCATTGAACAATATCGCCCCCTAGCCACGATTAGCGACTCAGAGCAATATCAGCAAGCGGCTTTGGTACGCACATGGTATCGGACGGAGTTTTTGCATGAACACCTGGCTTGACGCAACCCTTTATCCCGATGTCGATCCACCTACCAAACTTACCACGCTGGCCGATCAAGTGGATTTTCTAGCGCGGCTTTGCGCGGCTTGGGATTTTGGCGTTGTGCCCTACATGGCGACGATTCACGAGATTCGGCGTCCGGAATGGCAAGCGGCGGTGGAAGCTTGCCGCCTATTGACCTCGCACACTTATCATCTACTGCGGCGTTGGCACAACTTGCCAGCAGCACCTTACCTCGGTCAAAAGCTGGCCTACATTCGGGACGATCCCAATCTGGCTTATATTTAGGCCCTAGACTGTTAAGAATTTACGTTCTAGGATAGGACGTTTTTGCAACGAATTACACGAATTAACATGACGGGGAATTATATTCGTGTAATTCGTTACAAGTTTTTGGTTCTGGCCTGTCCAAGTTAGGATAAATAGACATGATCGGGAATAAGCATCACCTCTGGTAGACAGGCTTCGACGCTTCGAGGTGAGCCTCAGCCGAACCGTGCGGCTCGACGTGAGCTCGGTCGAACGCTCAGCCGAACGGTAAATCGGGAAACAAGTAGGTGGTACCTGTATCCTTGTCGCCGCTTCAGTAGAAGCGTCCCTGTCTACCAAATCCTGTTATTCCCGATCCTGTCTACTATACTTACCCAATCAAGGCCAACAACTGCGCGCGTAACCTAGATGGTGGCTCAATCACCCTTGCCGCCTGATACAATTGCTCGAAACGGAGCAGATCAAAGAATTCGATCACCGTGCGTTCCGCCAGTTCGGTGGGCAACAAACTATGAAAGCGCCCGAGTTCCAACACGAGTTCAAGGCGTGGGAGCAACTGCCGCACTTGACGGTGGACGATGGCTGCGTTCCACGGCGGCAACACGCGGAGGGCAGTCGGCAGCCGTACACAAAGCTCGTTATGCGCTGAAACAATCGCAAACTCATCGTCGCGCCGAAAATAATGTTGCAAGATTGCGGCGAGTAACGTTCCATAGAGATCGCCCCAAAAGTGGAAAAGCCATGCGCCTTGATCATCATACAACAGACAGAGTTGTCCTGGTGACAGTTTTAGGTGCGCAGCCACCGCTTGGCTCACCTCCAGCGGCACCGCGAAGGGCGCGGTATGGAAACGTAATTCCTCCGCCACCAGCGCTTGTGGCATCGGGCGCACGCCGATGCGATAGCGGTCACGCCAGACGACTTCCAGTTTGCGTCCGCCCATCAGCAACGTCTCGCCTTCGATGCGGATGCGCCCAGCTTGCGCGATAGTGCGCCCGCTGTAGGCATCTACGATGACGGCGGGCAATAATTCGGCCCCTATATTGCTGTAAATTTCGTGCGCATCGATCAATTCATCCAAGGCGGGACCAGGTCGCCATTCCCCTGGTCGGCCACTCTGCAAATAGCCACTGGTGACCAGTTCACTAAAGATCAGGCGCAACGCTTCGTCTTCCATAGCAACCGGCACAATGCGCCGCAGATCGGCCAGCCGAATTGCGCCGGTTGGGCTTTGTTTTAACAAACTGAAAATCTGTTGCACCAAGACGGATGGGTGAAAGTGATAAGCTGCGGCGTAGGCGCGGGTGCGTTGGATTGGATTCTGCTCTGCCTGCGCAAGGTCAAGCAACGCCAGAAACCGAATCTCCTCCAGCGGCGAACGCGGCAGACAGAGCACCTGGGTGGTTGTGCGCCGCCGTCCACCGCGGCCAATCCGTTGCAAAAAGGAGGAAAGCGTCGGCGGTGGGCCGATGAGCACCACGTCATCAATCGTGCCAATGTCGATGCCCAGTTCCAGCGTCGAGCTACTCACGCAGATGGCGACACCGGCCTGGGCGAAATTGGTTTCCGTTTCGAGGCGTATTGCCGGGTCGAGATTGGAATAATGGACAAAAATCGCGGCCTCATACGGCAAGTATTGGCGTAAATAAGCTGCGACCTGTTCCACTTCATTGCGCGTGTTGCAGAACAGCAACGCCTTACGGATCGCCGACTCGCCGGTCATACGCAAGGCCAGCGCGGTGACCAGATCGGCCAGCTCGCGCATGGGCACAAGATCGGCCAGTAATTGCCGTCCGCCAGGGGATTCTATGATTTCAATTTCTGCTTTTTCACCAGATGTTGTTGCCGCCAAATAACGACTTGCCACGCCAGCGGGGTCGGGGACAGTGGCGGAAAGAGCCACACGCTGAAAAGTAACGGGTGGGATTGTACCTGCTTGCTGCTGATGATACGCCTGAATCAGTTCGATGCGGCGCAACAGGCAGCGCACATGATCGCCACGCGGGCTGTTGTCAAACAAATGAATTTCATCAAGCACCAGCGCAGATAGCGTGGTGAATAAACGTGGCGCGCGTGTCAACAAGGAATCGGTTGATTCCGGCGTCGTGATCAACACGGTGGGTGGAGCGGAGGCAGAGACCGGGCCAGTGTCGCCGCTTTTCATCGCCAGGTTTATGCCCAAGGTTTGCAGGGGCAAGCTCAGTCGCTCATACAGATCACGCACCAGCGCGCGGGTGGGGCAGATATAAAGGAGGCACAACGCCGGTTGGCGCGTGGAAGGTTGAGCATGGTCAAAGAGATAACGTTCCAGCAGCGGCGCCAAGACAGCCTCAGTTTTGCCGGATGCGGTGGCAGCAATGACTAGGGTGTTTTTGCCAGCCAGGATCGGTGGGATAGCCTGTTGTTGCACACCTGTAAAATTGCCGTGGCGAGCAAAGAAGATAGGCCAAGTGTGAGTTAGTTGCGCTTTGATCTGGTTGGAATCAGGCATAATTCGTTAACGCACCAGATTGCGCAACTCGTCTAGCAGAACTGCCACATCATAATCGGGATACAGATAAAGCAGATCGAACAATTCCACGGCTATGCGCACCACGCCGCGGATGCTCAGTTGATTGTTGCGCATGCCCAATGCCAAATGTTCGGCGGCGGCGCGACGAATTTGGCCCTGGCGCTCGCCCACTTCGTAGCCATACGCCTGGGCATGATAAGTCATCACCTGTTGCAGAAATTGCCCGATCTCTTGCGGTGTATGATGTGGATCCAGTTCGATGATCTGGTCTTGATCGAGCCAGGCTTCGAGCGGCATCCGATTGTCGCTGCGCGTGGCGGTGAACAGAAAGAAAAGCGATTGCTTGCCGCCATAGACCGGCGGATAAGCGCGCATGTGATGTTGGGGCAAACTGTCCGGTTGAATGTGCGTCTGGGTGTCGCGCAGCGCGGCGTAGATCATCGTGCTAAAAAAGAGGCCGGCTTTGGCCTGCTGATGCTTGTTCAGCAAAGAATAGCTTTCGGCTTCGTCAATCAGCAGGCAGAGACCACTATAACCGGCCAGGCGCGCCAGGACGCTGAGTCCGCTCAACAGATAGGCGATCTGGCGGGCGTTGTTGCCTTGCCGGTAGAGACTGGGAAGTTTGAGGCCACGGGGCATTGCCTTGTTCATGGCCTCGACTTTGCGCCCGCCCAGGAACCACTCGGTCCAGGCCTGACGTTGGCGTGAGGATGACGTGCTGGCAATGGCTTGTAATGTGAGCGCCAGCGGGTCGGCATTGACGGCTGCGACCGCCTGCATTTGTTGCAGAACACTGGGCAAATCAGCCGCTGCTTCCAACAACGGCAGTAAACCGCGCTCATCCTGGTTGGGATACCGCAAATTGCGCAACAGGCTGGCATAGATGTCGAGCGCCCGATGCGGGGGCAATTCGATCAGATCAAGACTGGTGGCGGCCACCAGAAAATTGTGATCCAATGCGTCGCGGGCAGTCAACTCGACAATGTGGCTTTTGCCAAAACCATAATCACCGATCACCGCGCGCGCGGCGCCACCCATTTGGTGGGCTTTTTTCAAGCCGGCGTTCAGGCTGGCGTGTTCAGCCAACAGCCCAATCGTCAATTCCTGAATATGTTGTACGGGAGCGATGCCGACCCGCAAGGTTTCCACCAATTGACGCGCTTCAAATTGCGTGCGCGGCATGGGGGCAATCGCGAGTAGGGGTAATGTTTTGGATGCCAAGCCGTCTCCTTGCTGGCCGTTAAACTCCTGGCGCGGACGGCGAAACCGCAATCCATTTTCGAAGCGCACCATCCACTCCGTACCGTTGCGGAAAAGCGCCATAATTTGCCCTTGTCCATACAAGGGGTGTTGAACCATTTCACCAATCATGTTTCAATTATTCTATCGCCAAAAGAAAACATTTAGAGATTCGTTTCCACGAAAGCGCGCTCTAAGAAACGGTCTGAAAAGGGTGGATCAGGGACTTTGTAGGTGCGGTTTGTAACCGCACGTTCTCGGTCATCCCCTGATTGTGCGGTTACAAACCGCACCTACGAATTCTTTTCAGACCGTCTCTAAGAGATCAGATACATTCAGTTGACTTGCCCACTGGCGCAAATAAACCAGATCAAGTCTTTCACCCTGGATTTTCAACACACCTAATACGTCCCGCCACTGGCGTTCAGAAATCTCATCGCCCAACCGAAACCACTCTAGCTTTGTCAAAATTGTATCCTCGGCGCTCGCAACCCAGGCCATTCGTCCTGGCTCAGTTGCAATGACTTCGCTAGTACGTCGTTCAAATTGCGCTTTGTCAAAGGGGCGCCATTTGGGCAAGAAAACATCAACTTTGAACATTGTCTCTAAATAGATCAGGTTAAAACTGCTCCGATGTTGGATAGCATCAAGGAGCGACAAGGCATCCACATAAAATTCCTTTTGTAAGGAACATCTAATACTTCGAGCGTATTCGTCACCAACAACGTCACCTCAGCGGCGATCAATTCAGTCATCCACTGGATCCTCTAGGGAAACAGCATGCAGCCCATATATGCGCGCCGCCAACTCTGGGCCAAGCATCATATCCGCTAGCCAATGCCGCAATCGCTCTGGCGTTGCCGTAGGGTAGCGACGGCGTAAACCACTCATCGCTAATGTACGTGCAGTCTCATTCAACGAACAGACCGCCTTCCACTTTTTCCAAACCGGCGCTTCTCGATAGAGTTTAAATTGCACCGCTTCGGCAACCGGTGTAGTATCCATATGCATTTCGCGCCAAGTAGGCAATCTGCACACATTCATCGCTTTTGCCTCATTCATTAGTCTTACAGTGCAAGGTTCCGCGCAAGCACGCCTCGTGCGCATGGTCCGGCCCGTAGGCGTGCCGGCTCCGCTGTGGTCTACCGATTAACAACCTTGCGCTGTCATAGTAGACAGGATCGGGAATAACAGGATTGGGTAGATAGGGACGCTGCTACGGAAGCGGCGCCACGCATCCAGGTGACGCC
>JBBREZ010000037.1:0-23104 GCA_038225095.1 Caldilineales bacterium | reverse complement strand
CTCGCCACCCATGCCATATTGCTCTTTGCGTTCGTTGTAATCTTTCTCTGGATCAAACGGAATGCCTAACGTGGTCGCCAGCATCGTGGCGGCCAGATCTTCCGCATAATCACCGGCTTCCTTTTCGGTTTGACCAAAGGTATGATGTTCCGACAGATAACCATATTTGTTGTGATCAGCGGGCCGGGCCACCCCAATCGACGCGGCAATCCGGCGACCTGGTTCATTGGTGGACATTTCTGCCAATACAGCAAAGACCACCTCGCCAGCTTGCAACAACGGAATGCCTTCCTCGATCGAGACGATTTGGCAATGGGGTGGGAAGATCGAGGAGACACGCACCAGGTTGAATTGTGCAATGCTGGCATCGCGCAGCGCCAACTCAAAACTAGTCAATTTTTCTTTATGAATGCCAACACCACGAGTCAAGACCAACTTGCGCGGAATCATTCTCATGCTTATTTCCCAGTCCTTTTTGGTATAGTTTGCTCTACTGCAATCTAAGTATCATTAAGAAACTTGCGAGCAATAAAATAACTTTACTGTTTTGCAGCAGGGCAAGATGCGAATGTAAAATTAATCGTGCGGATAGAATATTATGGTCATTTGGGTTCAGAGTCAAAACAGAGGGAGGGGAAACTAGCGCTTACACCTTGGCCAGCCAGCATTGATACCCTGCGCTGGCTGCCAAACAGCGATGTTAAATTTAAGTCAACCTTTTACTGCATTTTGGTCATCACTCTTTGCGTAAACAACAATCACACGAAATGCCAGTAACTCAATCAAATATACCCAAACTGATATATTTACTGCCATCATCCGGCAAAATGGTGACAACGACACCTTCTGACAATTCCCTCGCCACTTCAATTGCCCCTGCGACGGCCGCGCCGCCGCTAACGCCAACAAATAAACCGGCCTCACGCGCTAGCCTGCGGGTCATTTCCCAGGTCGCCTCTGTGCCCACGCGCAAGTCGCGCTCCAATAAGGTTGCATCATAAATACCCGGCGTAATCGCCGTATCTAGATATTTCAACCCTTCAATCACCGAGAGCTCATCGGCAGGTTGGATGCCCACCAGTTGGATGGCAGGGTTTTGCTTTTTCAAATACCGTCCCGCGCCCACAAAAGTGCCGGTCGTGCCCAAGCCGAGCACAAAGTGCGTAATCGCGCCATCGGTTTGCCGCCAGATCTCCGGGCCGGTCGTGTCGTAATGCGCTTGGACATTGGCCTGATTGTTATATTGGTTCGCATAGAAATAACGCTCTGGGTGCGCGGCGACTAACTCACGCACTGTTAAAATGGCGCCGTCTGAACCTTCTAGCGGGTCCGATTCAATCAGGGTTGCGCCGTAGGCTCGCACCAGCGCCTTGCGTTCGCGACTTACGTTGCCAGGCATAACCAGATGCACCTGATAATGTTTCAGCGCACCAATCAAAGCAAAAGCAATGCCCGTGTTGCCCGAACTGCTGTCGATCAGGATTTTGTCCGGCGTCAATTGACCACTGCGTTCGGCTTCTTCGACAATGCGCAAGGCCGCACGCGCTTTGACCGAACCGCCTGGATTGTACCATTCAGCCTTGGCGTAAACACCCACTTTGGCTGATACACCCAATCCCCAGGCAAATTCACTTAAATCTAACAGCGGCGTGTTGCCAATCTGGTCGAGCACGGTCGTCGCTTCCACTTGCACCTGACCGGCCACAGAGGCCGCCTGCAATGGATTAGTGACTTCGTTTGCAATTGTCTTTTCCATAGGTGTTCCACATTCTATAGACAAGCAACGTTATTATAGAGAAACATTTAAAAGTGTACAATCGTAGGGGCGCTGCTTGCTGCGCCCCTGAGTCATTTTTTATGTTTGATTTATTTATGCACACAACAACTTGCTTCACCCCCATCCCCCTCCTGAATCGAAAGGCTGAGTTCAGAAGAGGGGCCTGGGGTGAGGCAAGTTGTTGTGTGCGTATTGATTTATTTACGCAGGAATCAACTCATGTTCCTGTTCGCTGTGTCCAGGAAAACCGCAGAATTGTTCGTAGTCGATCAACTCGGTCACGGTCGGATGATCGCCGCAGACTGGGCAATCGGGATTGCGACCGATTTTCAACGTGCGGAAGCTCATATCCAGCGTATCGATCATCAGCAAGCGACCGACCAGTGATTCGCCGATCCCAATGATCAACTTGATTGCCTCAATCGCCTCGATCGAACCGACGATGCCCGGCAAGACACCCAACACACCGGCTTCCGAGCAGCTCGGCACTTCACCCGGTGGCGGTGGATCAGGGTAGAGACAGCGATAACACGGGCCACCTTCAATGCCGTGGGCATGGTCGGCTGGCTGATAGACGGTCGCCTGGCCTTCAAACATAAAGATGCTAGCATCGACGAGTGGCTTGCCCAGAAAATGACAGGCATCGTTGACCAAATAGCGGGTTGGGAAGTTGTCCGAGCCGTTGATCACCACATCATACTGCCGGATAATCTCCATCGCATTGGCGCTCGTAATCGGCTCACGATGGCCGATCACTTTGACATCGGGGTTCATATCATGAATGCGATCCGTCGCCGAATCAACCTTAGGCCGCCCCACATCTTTGGTGCCGTGGATAATCTGGCGTTGCAAATTCGAGACATCCACCGTGTCAAAATCGACGATGCCAAGCGTGCCCACACCCGCCGCCGCCAGATACATCGCCGCCGGACTGCCCAGGCCACCCGCGCCGATCAACAACACTTTGCTTTCTAATAATTTGATCTGGCCTGCTTCACCCACGTCATTCAGCAGCGTATGGCGACTGTAGCGAATGCTCTGCGCTTGGGTGAGCACGGTTGGGACTTTAAAGGGCAGACCGGCGTTTTTCCAGCCGTTGAAACCGCCAATCACCGAAATTACATTTTTGTAGCCCATCTCCTTCAAATTGCGCGCGGCCAAGGCCGAACGAGTGCCACCCGCACAGTAGACGACGACCGGCTGGTCGCGATCTGGCTGGTGTTGCTCAATCTGAAGTTCCAAAAAGCCGCGTGGAATAAAGACGGCGTCGGGCAGATGCCCTTGTACGAACTCATCGCGCTCGCGCACATCGACTACGGTCAAATCTTCGCCGGCGTCCAAGCGCTTCTTTAATTCTGCGGCAGAAATTTCTTTGATCTCGCTTTTGGCAAGCTGCACCAATTGATCACGATTTAGTGTGCTCATAATACCCTTCCTTGCCCGCCGGCCATCGCTGGCACAATCGAAACGCGGTCATTTTCACTGACTGGCGTTTGTAAACCTTGCAACGTACGAATCTCGCTTTCGTTGACAAATACATTGATAAAGCGCTTGACATTGCCATCGCCATCCAGCACCTTCTCGGCAATGCCAGGAAACTTATGCTCTACCGCTTGCAGCAAACTACCAACATCATTGCCCTGTACATCTATTTTTGCCTGGCCGCCGGTCAAGCGGCGCAGCGGCGTCGGCACCATCACAATGGTCATCGAAAAGTTCTCCTTTAAAATCGTTTTTATGAATAGTGGGACAAATACGTCCCAAATAAAAACGCCGTCATCATCAAAGCGATGAAGTCGGCGCAAAGGCATTTTATAAATCCTCATGGTTAACTGATCCAGGCTAACTTAACCTATTCAAATACGCTTATCTAGCTAGTCTACTCAGTCATTGACTCAATTTTGCACCAAGGCTTATCACTTGTCGAGTGAATACGCGGGGTAGCGAGCAACGATGCCAGCGGCGCCCGCTAAAGACAAGGGCAAGTAAGATAAACGGTTGAGCAAAACTGAAAAAACATGGGCTTCCTTAATAGAATCAGGGTGCAAAATAGTTGAATTAAATGGCACTATAAAAAACATACTGACAATCACTAGTATACCTGGACAAGATATTTTTGTCAACCTGCTTGTCGATAACGGGTGTATTTCAGTTTGAGGGTACAATCAAGTAGCGTCCAATGGGCACCCGATTGCACTGGTCAAGCCGAGCTGGGTTATCGCATCAGGTGATGACCCGTGCGCTGCCCACGGTCGGTGTGCCCTCAATCTGAAATGCACCCGTCGTAACTGTACACCTCAACCATTGTGCATGACCGCACGGATCAATTTCGGTTAGGTTGCTTCCATAATTTTCTAAACGAACTATGGTTGTTTTGCCAAATAACTTATGGCGTCACTTCGACGGTAAATTCTTCTAGCGAAACTGCTCTGCTGTCAAAGCTTTGATGCTCATCCACATAATAGACTACATAAAACGGCTTTGTCACCTCCCCGGCAATCGCCGTAAGCGCGTCAGGAATGGGTTTATCGTTGGGCTGGTAATAGGCAAATAAGCCTGGTCGCGTCTCATAAAATGGTAGTGCCTGGCGCAGCGCAGCAATGTCCAGATCAAGGAAATAGGGCGTCATCTGAAAGGCGCTAATCACCGGTGCGTTGTCGTATTCCAGCGAGCAGATAAAATAGAGGCTATCAGGATAATTGGCGTTCCAGGCGTCGGTGGCCGATGGGTAGGCCACGGAAACCGGATGCGAGTGATAGATGCCCATCATTTCGTCGTCGGGATCGTCGAAATTGAATTGCATCAGCAATGTTTGCGGGTCGATCTCGTAATTTTCGATGCGTTCTGTGGCGATATTGCGCCCGCGGATCAGCTTGTAGGCTTGCAGGCTGCGCCCACAGAGGATGCCGCAGATCTCTTCTGGCTTTCCTTCGCGCGCGTGTTCGACAATTTCAGCATAGATCGATTGGGAAATGTGTACGGATGTCATCTGTTTTACCTTGCTTGGGAGGAGTCTCTTAATCGTCACAAACGTAACTCGCGTAATTTGGGCAGGGTAAGCGCTACGGTTGTCACCACCAGGATCGTCACGCAGCCACCCCAAAAGACGGAAGGCCCCGTGCCTAAGAGCCGTGCGGCTACGCCACTTTCCATCGCGCCTAACTCATTCGAGGCGCCAATGAAGACCCAACTCACCGAGGCAATCCGCCCGCGCATATGTTCGGGTGAAAGCACTCGCATCACGACATCACGCACAATCATGCTGACGCCGTCAAAGACACCACTAAAAAAGAGCGCCACCAGCGACAAGATAAAGTTACGCGAGAGGCCAAACACGATCATGCTGATGCCAAAACCGCCCACGCACAGCAGCAAATTGCGACCTGCATGTCCTGTAGGCGGGCGACGCGTGGCCATCAACATCACCAAGATCGCGCCCACGGATGGCGCGGTGCGCATAATGCCTAAGCCGGTTGCGCCCACATGCAGAATATCGGTGGCAAAGATCGGCAACATCGCAATCGCGCCGCCAAATAATACGGCAAAGAGATCAAGCGCCATCGAGCCAGCCAGCGACTGGTTGGCAAAGACAAATTTGATGCCCTCGCGCAGGCTTTGTCCGAGGGTTTCGCCTTCTACCGCCGGTAGGATCGGTTGGCGGGGGATTAAAGTGATAAAAAACAGGGCGCTCCCCATCAACACGGCAATGATCAAATAGGTGGTCGGGATGCCTAGCCGGTCAATCGCCAAACCGGCTAACGGCCCACCCGTGATCGCGCCGGCTTGCCACACGGTGCTCATCCACGTTGATCCCTTCGCCGCCTGTTCCAGCGGAATGACCTGTTGCTCAAAGGCCGAGGTGGCCGGTCGCAAGAAGCCAGACGCGACGCCGATCAAGAAAACGACGCCATAGAGCGCAATGACACCCAAATATTGGATGTTCAGGGAAATTAGTACCAATAATAACATACAAATAACTTCGCCGCTGGCCGTGGTCAGCACAATCCGTTTACGGTCACCACGGTCGGCAATGTGGCCGCCCAGCAAAGAAAGCGACAATGCAGGTATGGCTTGCACCAACCCTAGCCAGCCTAGCGCCAACGGATCTTTGGTGAGCATATAGAGTTGATAGCCGATCACCGTCGCAAAACCCATGCCACCCAATGCATTACACAAGCGTGCGGCTAAGAGATATTGAAATTCACGCAAATGTAAGATATCAATCTTCGCTGGCGCGCTCGGGGCAACCGTTGGTTGGGGAGACGTACTCAAAATATCCTCTTTCTAAGTTAGAATAACCGCCAATGACAGCCCATAATGGACAACAGACGACGGACAATCGATATCAGTTGACCTGCGTATTGTCCGTCGTCTGTTAGCTGGCTTCAAAAGATTTTTCGATAGTACATAGAAATGCATTATCTTTGCTTTTTAAGCGCACTATCTTAACAAATAAAAGCGCCAACGTTCAGAATACCGGCTGGATCCCAACGGGCTTTGAGCGAACGCATCAATTGAATCGATTCAGGTTGATAGCCCCAAGGTTCCAGTGCGCCGCGCCAAAGCGTGGGCATGGCCATCACCGTGGCGTAGCCGCCGTGGGCGTGGGCCAGGCGGCGCACGGCTGTCAACCACACCTGCACTGATTCGAGCGTTACGACGGGTGTACCGGTTGGCAACGTTGTATAGATCATGCCTGCACCAAAATCGAGCAGATTTTGCTGCCCAGCCAATGGCGGCAGCGTCTGGCCAATCTCACTTAACGCCTGCGCCGGTAAGCCAATGCGGACAGCCAACCCTTCCGCGCCTGCTTGGCTGAGATGATTGGCCCACACGCTAGTGCCTGTGACATTCGTTTCGATGACGCCCGCGCCAGCACGGCGCAGCGTCGTCGAAACTTGAGTCAATTCGGCGTCAACATCTTCTGGCACGCCTTCCGCAGTATAGATCAGCGTATAAGGTGCGGCTTGCATCCCCGGTAATTGCGCGCCCTCGACCACCAACACAGCCGAAGCGACCATCGCTTGAGGAATCAGGCGCTGCGCCAATGCAATGGCTTGTTTTAAGTCTGCCACTGGAACGCACAAGGTCCGTTGGGCGCGTGGGGCCGGAATCAGCTTCAAGGTTACATCGGTCAACAAGCCCAGCGTGCCTTGCGAACCCACAAAAATCTTGGGCAGATCGTAGCCAGCCACATTCTTGACCACGGCGCGCCCGGCGCGAATCACGCGGCCATCGGCCAATGCGACTGTCGTGGCCAGAATCAGGTCGCGCAGTGCGCCGTAACGCATGCGCAAGGGTGCATTGATATTGGTGGCGATCAAACCGCCGACCGTCGTGGCTGGCCAGGGTGTAGCCAGCGGCGCTTGCAGCCCGTGTTCCTGCAAAAATGCTTGTAATTCATGGAGGGGAGTGCCCGCCCCCACGGTTACATAGAGATCATCCTGGGCAAAAGTTTGTACGCTCTGCAATTGATGAGTGGAAAGCCAGATATCTGTGCCGGCGCGATCATGGGCGATTTGACTGCCAATCTGCACGCGTTTATTGATGGCGGATAAAGCGCGCAGCCCAGCAGCGGCTTCCTCCGCATTGGTCGGTGCAAACGAATTGGTCGTTGGCAGCACGGGCGCCGTAAACTTGGGTTCGGGTACATCGTCTGGGAACACCTTGCCAGGGTTGAGCAAATTGTGCGGATCGAGCATCTTTTTGAAATCAAGCATTGCGGAAAGCTCGGCGGCTGTATACATCACAGGCATATAACGCCGCTTCTCGATCCCCACGCCATGCTCGCCGGTAATGCTGCCTTCTTTGGCAATGGCTAACTCCACAATTTCGTCACACGCCTTAAAGGTGCGGCGCATGACTTCTTTATCGCGCGCATCACACAGGATCAGCGGATGCAAGTTGCCATCGCCAGCATGGAAGACATGCCCGGCGCGCAACTGGTATTTTTCGCAAATTTTGTCAATATCAGCCAGCGCCTCGGCCAATTTGCTGCGCGGCACGGTGACATCGACCAGATAAAAAGTCGGCGCTAAACGTGACATAGCCCCAGCTGCGCTCTTGCGTCCGTACCAGATCTTCTGGCGCTCTTCTTCGCTTTGCGCAATGCGTAGACTATGACCACCATTTTGGGTCAAGATGTCGGCTAGCTCTTCCATCTGGCTGTCCAGGCTGGCCGGGTAGCCGTCCACTTCCACGATCAAGCCGGCGCCCGCGGTCACTGGCAAGTTGGCGGCAGCATAGGCTTCGATCATGCCCATGACTTTCTGGTCCATCATTTCCAGCGTAGCAGGCACTAACCCCGCCGAAATTACCGCCGAAACCGCCTTGCCTGCTTGCTCAATCGAATCAAACGCCACCATCATCGTTTTGACGCCGGGTGGGTTGCGGATCAGGCGCACTTCCGCACGCGTGACGATGCCCAGCGTACCTTCGCTGCCAACCATGATCCCGCACAGATCATATTCGGGATAGTCAAGCGCGCGACCCCCGAAATGGATAATCTGACCGTCGGCCAATACCACTTCCAGGCCAGTAATGTAGTTGGTAGTGACGCCATATTTGAAACAGTGCGGGCCGCCCGCGTTCTCGCCCAAATTGCCGCCAATCGTTGATGATCGGCCACTCGAAGGATCGGGCGGATAGTAGAGTCCCGCTTGCTTGACCAGCGCGTCAAAGGCCAGATTCACGACGCCCGGCTCGAGCACAGCGTTGCGCCCGGCAGTGTCGAATTCGAGCACGCGATTCATGCGCGCAAATTCGACGATAATGCCACCATGCTCCGGTACGGCTCCACCGGAGAGGCCCGTGCCCGCCCCGCGTGCGATCAAGGGCACTTTGGCTTGATGCGCCCATTGCATCATGCGGCTGACATCGATTGTTGAATTCGGATAGAAAACGCCATCCGGCTTACCTCGATCAAAACCAGCATCGATCTCATAGGTGATCAACTCCGTCGGATTCGTGACGAGTTGACGTTTATCAAACAATTGGGTAGGAAGTGCGTATGCCATAAGATTAATTAAAGATAGGTATTATCAGATTGATGTAATCAAAGAGCGCTCTGGACTAAAATTACAGGACTGCATAACAACGTTCGGTAACCCGGACGTTCACGGCAGGATGGATTCTATTATTCATGTAAATTATTATTGCTCACTTATCTGATAGGCCCGGTCCAACAACTCTACCAGATGGACAACCTCGGCCTTGAGTCCTTTTTTCTGCACACCGTGAATCAACTGCATGTGGCAACCTGTATTCGTTACGACGACGACATCCGCCTCGGTGCCCGCGACATCGGCCATCTTGGCGTCAAGCACCTGCTCAGCTGTGTCTGGCTGCGTGATATTGTAGACGCCGGCACTGCCGCAACACATGTCGGGCCTTTGGAGCTCCACGAAGGTGAGGCCAGGAATGGCGTTGAGCAACTGACGCGGCTGGCGTATAACTTTTTGACCGTGGCGCAAATGGCACGAGTCAACATAGGTAACGCGCACATTCAACGGGCCGGTGGGCGGCGTGTGCAAATGATCGGCCAGAAATTCATTGATATCTTGTAACTTGGCCACGAACTGTTTAGCTTTTTCAGCATAGGCAGGGTCGTTGGCCAACATATGGGCATACTCTTTCAGCGTTGCCCCGCAACCACCTGCATTGTTGATAATGGCGTCATAGCCGCCGTCGCCAAAGGCGTTGATATTCTGACGCGCTAGATCACGCGCCAGTTGGCCTTCGCCAATATGCAAAGCCGCAGCGCCGCAACAGGTCTGCAATTGCGGAAAGTGCACCTCATAGCCGTTGCGCTGTAAGACCCGCACCGTAGATGTGTTGACATCAGTGAGAAAGGCATCTTGAACGCAGCCATAGAGAAAAGCTACCGTGCCGCGTTTTGTACCAATCGCCGGCGCTGGTTTGCTATAGTTTGGAAAACGCAATGAGAGCGGCGGCAGTAAGTTTTCCATCGCTTGCAAACTGGGCGGCAAAAAATGTAATTTGCGGACAAGGCTAGATAACCCTGTAGCCTGATAGACGCGCATCAGGCGCGCGACAAAGCGCAGCCGGTCACGATGAGGCAACATCTGGCGCAAGGCGAACCAGCGCACACCGCGTTCCAATGGGGTGGAGGCGCGCTTTTCGATGATCGTTTCGCGCGCCATCTCGAAGAGCAGGCCATATTGGACACCCGACGGACATGCTGTTTCACAGGCGCGGCAGCCAAGACAGAGTTCGATATGTTCTTCAAACGCGCCATTGATGCCAATCCGGCCATCAGCGGCCGCGTTCATCAATTGAATACGGCCGCGCGGGCTGTCCATCTCCGTTTGCAGCACACTGTAGGTCGGACAAGCCGGCAAGCATAAACCACAGTGAACACATTGATCCAGTAAATTTCTAAATTCAGGTGAAGCAAGCGAATTTGTCGGTTTCATAGTCAATAAGATAGCACAACCAGATGATCTTGTCGAACAGAAATGGGTAGGTAGAAAGGATTAAAGGGATACGGGATTAGGGATATAAGGGCGACTATCTATATCCCTAATCCCGTATCCCTTTAATCCTTTCTACCTATAATCCCACTAAACTCTACTATCTCCTCTTTTTGTTGCTTGCCATTTTCATCTGTGCTACCATACTTTGACCGAAAACCAGCAAGGAGAAAGCATTTATGAATTGTCCGAATTGTGGCAAGTGGAATCCAGAAGATAAAGAGATCTGTTGGCGCTGTCAAACACCACTGCCCAAGCCTGAACCTAAAAAAGTCAAACGTCAAAACTTCGCCGGCTTCCCCATTTGGATGTGGGTTGCCCTGATCTTATTCTTTTTAGCAACGACGCTGGGCCAATGTTTCCTGGGCGGGACGCTTGGTCGCTAGGCGTAACGCGACCCCGCCTACGTTTTATCTGTAACGACTTTTACTTTTTCTTAACGCAATGAATGAACCCGAAATCGCCCAACGCCTTGTTCAATGGCATAATCAACATCAGCGATCGCTCCCGTGGCGCACGGCACCCGCAGGCCAACGTGACGCCTACGCCGTCTGGATCAGCGAGATCATGGCGCAACAGACGCGTCTGGAAACCGTTGTCGGTTATTATCACCGCTGGATGGAGCGTTTCCCCACCATCGAAATCCTTGCGGCGGCCGATCAACAGGATGTGCTTAAGTTGTGGGAAGGCATGGGCTATTATGCGCGCGCCCGCAATTTACATCGCGCCGCGCAACAGGTGGTGACCGATCACAAGGGCCAGTTGCCCAGCGACCGCGCTACGCTGCTCAAATTGCCGGGCATTGGTGAATATACGGTCGGCGCCGTTTTGAGTATGGCCTTTGGGCAGACCGAGCCGATTCTCGATGGCAATGTTAAGCGCGTGTTGAGCCGGTTGGCTGACATTGATCAGCCGATCAACGAAACTGCCACCCTAAAAGCGCTTTGGCAATTGGCGCGTGCGGTGGTCGAGGCAGCGCCCGCAGGCACTGCCGGCATTTGTAACGAAGCGTTGATGGAATTAGGCGCACTGATCTGCGTGCCGGGCGAGCCACGTTGCTTGCTCTGTCCCGTGATTGATTTCTGTGCCGCCGCCGCTAACGGCACCCAGGCCCAACGCCCGATTATGCCCGTGCGCAAAGCGACGCCGCATTATGATGTTGCGGCTGGCATCATCTGGCAGGGCGACCCTTTCACTTCCAAATTGCTAATTGCGCAACGGCCGCAGTCGGGCTTATTGGGTGGCTTGTGGGAATTCCCAGGCGGCAAACTAGAGCCAACCGACGCCGATTTGCCCGCCTGTTTGCGCCGCGAGATTATGGAAGAATTAGCTATACAGATCGAAGTGGGCGAATTTGTGACCCTTGTGCAGCACGCCTATACCCATTTTCGTATCACATTACACGCCTTTCACGCGCGCCACACCGGCGGTGAACCCCAAACGATTGGTTGCGCCGATTGGCGTTGGGTCGATCTAGCTGATTTGGATGTATTCCCGTTCCCTGTTACGGATTTGAAGATTATTCAGACCCTGCGGCAGACGGTACAAACGGTCAGACCCCTCCCTAGCCTTCCCCTACAGGGAGGAAACCGATCAGGGGCAGAACAAGTTGCTTCGTCAGCGCGAGTTTTTGGAAAAATATGGCCTTAGCATTACCCTGCGTAACCGATCATATCATCAGCGCCGAAAATCAGCATTGGGTTTCGCCCGCCTTTTTGGCTCAGCATGTCGCTGGCGTAGCCCAAATCATGGAACCAGAAAAATGTACGCGCTCGGTTGGTTTTCCTTGGCCGATCTGCCTGCACCGCTTGCTTTGGTGACTATCGACAACCTCAACTATTACCGCGCCAGGCCCGCCGCTCTCACTGGATCATTGTAAACCTCGGAATATCTCTCACAGACGGCGTGAAGTAAATACTTTACAAGATCGGTTAGATGATTATGATCGATGGGACAAGGTAGGGCCAGATGGAAAAAAGTGAAGCGCAGGCCGCACCGGCCAAAATTCAAACGGAGCAGCAGGTTTCGGCGGGCGGTGTGGTTGTTCGCCGCGCTGGGGAAGTGGCGGAGATCGCCCTGATTGCTGTGGGGCCGCAAAATCGTTGGCAATTGCCTAAAGGCTTGGTCGAGCCAGACGAAACGCCGGAACAAACCGCTGCGCGCGAGGTGCGGGAAGAAACTGGCATCACAGTCGCGCTGATTGCGCCGCTGGAAGTGGTCGAATATTGGTATGTCGCCACCCGCCAAGCGGCGCGTGTGCGCTTTCACAAATTTGTCCACTTCTTTCTGTTCAATTACGTCAGCGGCGATGTGACACAACATGATCACGAAGTTAACGAAGCGCGCTGGATTACCTTTGCAGAAGCCCGTCAATTGCTCACCTTTGCCTCGGAACAGCGGGTGGTCGAACAGGCGCAAGCGTTGATTGAAGCTGCGCATGACCAGTAGCCGCGCGGCCGCTGAGCGCGGTGTTGAACTGCAAAGTGCGACGCCCCTCACGACTTTAACTCTGTTTGGCTATCCACGGCGCGAGCAACTTTGGGCCTTTCTGCAAATGGGCTTGGCGCAGATGGCGTTGACGAATGTGCCAGGGTTGCGCTTCTGGAAATTATTAGGCAGTGGCCAGGGGCGCGGCTTTAGTTTGCAACCAAACTGGGGGCGCTATGGGTTATTGGCCGTCTGGGAAACGCCCATTCATGCCGATACGTTTTTCGCCAGTGCACCACTGATGGCGACGTACCGGCGCCACGCGGCTGAAATCTGGACGATTCGCCTATTGCCAGTGCAGGCGCATGGCGTATGGTCTGGAGTCAATCCTTTCTTACCCCTCAGCAAACAACCGATTATAGGCCCAGTCGCCGTTTTAACGCGCGCGGCCATTCGCTGGCCGCAATTACTCAATTTCTGGCGTGCTGTCCCCGCCACCAGCCAGGCGATTGATCAGGCTGATGGCTTGTTAGCCTCGATTGGGATCGGCGAAGCGCCCTTTATGCGCCAGGCAACCTTTAGCCTGTGGCGCAGCGTGGCCGATGTGCAAAAATTTGCTTATGGGCTGAATGTGCATCGGGCTGTAATCCAACGGACGCGTGAGGAAAAATGGTATCGCGAAGAATTGTTCGCCCGTTTTGTGCCGATTGCGTCGGAAGGCAGTTGGCAAGGGCGCGACCCGTTGCGGGCGTATGTCGATAGCATAAACACCACTCGGTGAAAAATAGCTGGATAAAGAGTGCAGCGCACGCAGTCACGCAATGTAGATGGCAAATTCAGCTCCAACGGCGTGCGCTGCACTCGGCTGCCAGTTTGGCCTTACGCTTTTACCACTTGCATTTCCTCTTCGACAATCGCAATCAGATCATCGATGGTATCAATTTGCTGGTGCGCCAACAACCAACGCGTGCCGATCTTGATCGCCAGGCGTTCGGCAATTGCGCGCTTGGTCGTGTCCTCAATACTGCTAATATCCCACACACTGACCACGCCCATCATGCGGCGCAACATTTTGCAACCTCCATGACCAGCGGTGTCGCGCAGGATATTGAGGATATAACGCTGGCGAAATTCGGCAAACGCTTCTTGTCCGCCCAGAAAGTTCCAATATTGCGGCGGCGCTAATTCGCCCTGGTTGTTAGCTAGCCAGAGCGTTTCAAACTTTTGGGCGAATTGCTCCCAGATGGCGCGCACCATTGTAAGCAGATATTGTTGATATTCGATTCGTTGCTCACGATCAGCCGTGTGTCCGTAGTGGGCGGCCAAATTCAAGACTAAATTTTCTAATACCGCCCCAATGTCAAAGCCCATCGGCCCATAAAAGGCGAATTCGGGATCAATGACACGCGTGTCGTCGGCATTCACCATCAGGCTGCCGGTGTGCAAGTCACTGTGAATCAGCGCCTGGGCGTGGGTCATGTAGCTCGCTTTCATCTCCGCCGCCGCGATTTTTAACGCGCCATTCGTGCGCACGCGCTGCACTTCCTCATCCACCAGTGGATTCCAGTGGTTTTCGGGCGATTCCATCAGCGGATTGGTGAAGACAAAATCTTCTTGGATTTTGTTCAAATGCGGGTTGACGTACTGCGCCTGAAGTGTCTTCTTTGCTAGCCCACTCAGATAGAGATCGGAGGTGAAAAAGAGATTGCGCGCCATAAAGGTCGAAATGTGATCGGCGAAATGGGGTAAGTGTTGGCGCGCGACCAACGCCTTGCGCATGATCAAGTGATCGCCCAGATATTCCATGCTTACTAATGACATCTCGTCGTCCACATCATAGATTTCAGGGGCAAGACCGGGCGTGAGTTTATTATATTGTAAAAGCGCCTGGGTTTCAAAGCGCATCCGTTCGCGCGTCAACGTCCACGCTTCACCCAGAATGCGCAAGTAGGGCAACGCCTGTTTCACAATGGCGGCGCGCGGCGGACCATCTGCGGTTTGGACGATGTAGACCATGTTCAAGTTGCCGTCGCCCACTTCTCTGGCGGTCAAGGGCGCGTTCTTTGGGAAGATGCGTTCCAGTGCGGGACGGCTTTTGATGTACTCGATGATGGTTTGTTCGGTGAGCGCTTGGTAGGGCATGCTCTATTCCTTATACCAACTGAATTTTTAGCTTCTTGCCAACGGCCAATGCGGTGCGCTCAAGGGTTTGCAAGGTAACCGAGGCATTGTTGGGATCAAGCAAGCGGTTTAAGGAGGCCCGGCTCGTCTTCATTTTGAGCGCCATATCCGTTTTTGTCAGGTTATGGCGTTCCATCTCCTGTTGCACTTGGAATGCGATCACACGCTTAATCGCCGCCGCCTCTACCTCAGCCAGAATCCCATCTTCGCGCAAAAAATCATCAAAATTACTACCGATATGCCTATTCATCTTTCGCTTTATTGAGCCTGTTGTAAAATCAATGCAAGGCAGTCAACAGCACTTTGGCAATCAGCATATAAATTGCCAGCCCAGTCGCATCCACGAGCGTCGTAATCAGCGGCGCTGAAACCAGAGCGGGATCAATCTTCACACGGGAGGCGATCAAAGGAATCAAGGAACCAATGGTGTTCGCCCAGGTGCAAATCACTAGAATGGTAAGTCCCACCACCAGCGAAAGCCGGATGTCACTGCCCCAAAGCAGCGCCCGGCCAAAAGCGACCACGCCCAGCAGCGCACCGAGTAATATTCCACTCAAGAACTCCCGACTAACCACCCGTAGGGTATCGCGCAACTGAATTTCCTTAAGGGCCAGGCCGCGAATAATCGTGGAGACCGTTTGTGCGCCGGTATTCCCACCCGTCCCGATTAGCAACGGAATAAAAAAGGAGAGCGCCACCACGCGGGCCAATTCACTCTCAAAATAGCGTAAGACCGTGCCGGTGGCCGTTTCCGCCACAAATAAGAGCAGCAACCAACCTACACGACTGCGAATGACGCGCCACAGGGGGGTCGTGAAATACGGCTGGTTCACGACCCCCGGCTCGACCGCGCCAAAGCGCAGTTGATCCTCGGTGCCTTCTTCGATCAAGACATCAATCACATCATCGACGGTAATAATCCCCACGATGTGCCCCTTGTCCACTACCGGGATGGCTAAAAAGTTGTAGTGGGCCACCAACCGAGCGACCACTTCCTGATCATCGGTCGGCGTTACGGCAATGACATGCTCGATCATAAATTCACGCACCGCTTGTTCGGGTGGGGCCAAGATCAGTTGACGAAGGGATACCACCCCCAACAACTGGCTGTGCTCATTGACCACATACAGATCAGTAAAGGTTTCGGCATCCCGGTCGATGCGGCGCAAGTGATCGATCACTTGATCGGCGGTCAGCGTCGGGGATATACGGACAAACTTTTCAGTCATGAGCCGCCCAGCACTGTGTTTGGGGTATTGTAACAGCGTACGGACTTCTTGGGCATCGGCTGGCGTCATGTGGGCGAGCAACTGTTCGGTGCGCTCAGGCACATCATCGGTCAAGAGATGGGCCACATCGTCCATCGGCAAGGCATCTAACAATGTGCCGGCCTGGGCAGGTGATAAGTGGGCGAGGAGCGTGCGGGTGGTTTCACTGCCAGCTTCGGCTAATACTTCTGCGGCCTGGGCCGGCAGTAATTGCGCAAAGATGGTGAGCCGTCGGTCATTGGTGAGCCGATCCAGCACATCCGCCAGATCGGCAGGTGCTTGGGTCGCCAAAAAAGCCTGCAGGGCGGGCAAATTATCGTTCTGGAGATGCTCAAGCAAGGCAGTCTCCAATGGCAAGGTCGAGATCATGGTCGATTGCATAAGAACTCTTTCTATAGATTGGATAGTTAAAACCCTGTTTGAATGCTTCAAGCTCAGCCAATCGGCTGAAGATGGACAGGTCACCTAAGTAGCAGGCTAGTCATCCTTTGCTTGCCCTTGCGGCGAGCGGATGATCAGCGATTGTACGGCTGCACCATCTGTAGTCCAGACACGATGCGACAAGTGATAGTTGGTAAAATCGGCTAAGGCACGGTTGCAATCGAATTCTGTGGGCCATACAATGGGGAGAGGCGCAACGAGCTTTAATACCTGTCTAACTTGCTGTGCATTATGCGCATCTTGGAGCAATTCCATCATCACAAAGCCTGGCCCAGTAGGCAGTTCTATCAGGTTGCTAAACCAGGCCAAGGCAGCACCATTACCACGCTGAATGTCAATCAGAATGTCTGTATCTAGCAGAATCATCAATTGCGATTATCCTAGGTTCGATTTTCCGCTTCGGCACGTAGCCTGCTGGCATGCTCTTGGCTGTCGACGATCTCTGTGCGAGTGCCAATCACACTGACGTTTTTCCAGTAGGTTACCAGTTCAGCGCCCGTCTTAACTGGTGTTTCCAGCCCGGGCCGCGCATCGAGGAGCCGCAAAGTATACCCGGGTAAGGATATACCCAGTCGCTTTGCCTCATTCGCGAGTTGATCTTTTAATTCTTCCGGAATTTCGAGTGTAATCGTCATCTGATCTCCACTAGAAGGCCAAGCCTACGAAGCTATCAAATCCTCAACTCAATATCTGTATTATAGCATAATCCTCGTCTCATTCCACCGCCTCCGTATCCCGCAGGCGCAGCGCATAAATATTGATAATCAGCGCCGCCAACAAAATTACGCCGCGCACCCACAGCCGCACATAGATGTCGAGTTGCAGCTGATTGAGGCCATTGCTGAGCACACCAAAGATCAACAGGCCGATCAGCGTGTTTTTGATTCCACCTTCGCCGCCAAAGAGCGAGGTGCCGCCCAAGACCACCGCTGAAATGCTGTCGAGCAGCATGTCTTCGAGGCCATAGCCTTGCGCGCTGCCTAGCCGACCGGTATTCAGCATGCCAGCCACACCAGCGCAAAAGGCCGAGATTGCCAGACAAGCGGCCACAATATTTTGCGTGTTGATGCCGCTCAGACGCGCCGCCTCGCGGTTGCTGCCGGTCATGTAGACATAGCGGCCAAACTTAGTATAGGTCAAGACAAAATGGCCGATGATCAACGCAGCGATGCCCATCAAAATCACAACCGGTAATCGCCAGGGATCTTTAGCGCCGATATATTCACCGCCCAAATATTTGAGCATGGGCGGCAGGGTGTAGACGATTTCGCCTTTGGTGATATATTGACCAAGCCCAGTGGCGATCTGCATCGTCGCCAGCGTAGCCATAAACGAGGGCAACCCAATCCGTGTGGCGCTCCAGCCATTGAGTAGCCCTAACAGGGTCGCCGCCAGGGCACCGGCCAACACGGCGATGGGTCCCGGCAACCCGGCCTTGCCAAACAATACCGCCGCTACTACGCCTGTCATCGTCGCCACGGCGGCAATGCTCAGATCGATTTCGCCACATAAAAGCACAAAAGTGATGCCGGTGGAGACGACGGCCAGCGTGGAAACCTGCGCCAAAATGTTGCGCAGGTTAATGATGTTCAGAAAGCTGTCGCTGCTAAGGCTAAAAAAGACCACCAATACTACCAGCGTGGCAAACGGTGCCAGATCACGCGCCCGCCGTCGCACCCAGAGAGTCGCGTTACTGCGAACGGCAGGTGGTTTGAGGGAGACTGTTTCATTCATAGTGAATCGATCCCTTTTTAGTGAGGAGTGTGGAGTGCGGAATGCGGAGTGAAAGTCGTCTAAGGCGATTCCCAATCAATGAAGATACAGGCTGGGCCGATTTCAAAATTTGCCAGCGCGCACAGAGGGCGCCCGCCTGACCGGACGTTCGGCGGTCTTCGGCAAGCGTTCGACAAGACTTCGGCGTGAGCTCAGTCGAACGCTCACGGCCCGGTCGGGGTCTGAGACTTCGGCGTGAGCTTAGACTTCGGCGAGCTCAGTCGAGTCGTCGAACGCTCTGCCGAAGGTCTCGATCCCTGGATCGTTATTGACTGGGAATCGCCTAATCTCACTCCGCACGCATCATGCATGTTTCATCAGGTTTTCTTTGGTTAATTCAACGCCACTCAGTTCAGCGGTCAGTTGACCTTTGCTCATCACTAAGCTGCGGTCGGCGATCCGCACGATTGTTTCGGGTTCGGTCGTGATCAACAAAATAGCCACGCCTTGGTCACGCAATTTTTGGACAATCGTCAGCACTTCATCTTTGGCGCCCACGTCCATGCCGCGCGTTGGCTCATTCAAAATCAACACCTTGGGTTGTTGGGTCAGCCATTTCGCCAGCACTACCTTTTGTTGGTTGCCGCCACTCAGCGCCCCAACACGCAAGAACGGCCGGGGCGGGCGTACGCCCACCTGGTCAATCTGCGTGCGCGCAATCGCCACTTCTGCGCGTTGGTTGAGCAGGCCACGCAATAAGCGTCCGAGATGAGCGAGCGTAATATTTTTGTAGATTTCCTGTTCTAACATCAGGCTGTTGCGCCGATTTTCGGGCACATAGGCAATGCCAGCGCTGCGGGCGATGGTCGTATTTTTTAGATTTAATTTTTGGCCATTCAACATAATCACGCCACTCGTTGGCCGTTCTGCGCCAAACAAACAACGCGCTAATTGAATCTGCCCAGCGCCCATAAAGCCAAATAGCCCCAAAATTTCACCTCTATGTAGCGCGAAGGAAACTTGGTGAAAGGCGCCGGGTCGGTTTAGGCGGTCAACCGTTAACGCTGTTTCTCCCGTCAGGCGGGCGGGTCGGGCGGGCTGGCCCTGATCTTGCTCGTACATCTGCTGCAGAATTTTGGCATCGCTGCCGATCATCAATTCGACGAGTTGGTGTTTGGTAACGCCTGACGTGTCCAGGGTGGCGACCTTGTGCGCATTTTTAAGCACGGTAATCCGGTCTGTCACTTCTAGCACATCCTCTAAAAAGTGCGAGATAAAAATGATCGTCTTGCCCTGGGCCTTGAGCGTCGCAATAAAATCGAACAGGCGGCGCGTCTCTGGTCCCGATAAAGCCGAGGTCGGCTCGTCGAGAATAATGATCTGTGCGCCGCTAAAAATTACGCGCGCAATTTCGACTAGCTGCTGGGTGCCCACTGACAAGCGCCCCATCAGATTGGTCACGTCAATGTTTAGCCCTAGCTCACGCAAATGCGATTGAGCTGCCTGGTTCATTCGCTTCCATTGCACGAGACCGCCGCGCGTCGGTGGCTGACGGCTAAAAAGATTTTCGGCGATGGTCAAATGCTGGAATGTGCTCAATTCCTGGTAGACCATGCCAATCCCTTTCGCCTGGGCATCGGCGGGCGAGGCAAAGCGGATCAGTTGATTATGCAACTGCATCTCGCCCGCGTAATCATTAAAGACACCGGCCAGCAGCTTCATCATCGTGCTCTTGCCTGCACCGTTTTCACCGACCAAGCCATGTACTTCACCGGCGCGCACAGCGAAATCCACATCCGCCAAGGCGACCGCGCCGCCGTAGCGTTTGGAAACGTTGCGTAGTTCTAGGATGGGCGTTATTAGTTCAGTCATGGGGTTTGGGAAGATGACATGGTGATGAGTGATGTGTCAATGGCACTAAGTTGAGGGGATTAGGCGATTGAGAGATTAGGCGATTGAGAGATTAAGAACAATCAATCGCCTAATCTCTCAATCGCTGGTTTACCCTAACGTAATGCCATCGAGGAGTGAGTCAACCCTCACTCTTCACGCTCTACATCAAAAATTGTTCCTGCATAAACTTCTGGCCGGCGGCATTCTTGGCTGTGACCAACGGACCATCGGTCAGGATATACTTGGGAATATCCTTGACGCCGGTGGCAGCCAGTGCGCCGATCACTAACGCGCCCCAGTGGATACGGCAAGACGGATTGCGCACAGAAGTCAGCAGGCGACCATCAAGCACTGCATCCAAGGCGGGCGGCATGGCATCCACGCCGCCGAGCACAATGGCCTTATCGCGTCCGGCGTTCTTGACCACGTTATAGGCAGCCAGCGCCATGTCATCATTGTGGAAAAAGCCAGCCTGAATGTCGGGGTATTTGACCAGATAATCTTCCCAGAGCTTGGCTACTTTATTGACATCCCAGTCGGCGGGATCTTCGGCCAATACTTTAATGTCAGGATATTTGGCCAATACCTCTTTGAAACCGGCCGCCCGCCCCTGCGCGCCGGTGTGACCCAACGCACCCTGCGTCATGATCACGTTGCCCTTGCCGCCAATCTTCTTGAAAAGCGCCTCAGTCACGGCCGAACCCATATAGACATTGTCCGGCTCCAAAAAGGTCGTGATGCCGATGTCATCCTTGGAGATGGTCGTATCCATCTGGATCACGGGGATGCCCTTGGCAATCATCTGCTTGACTGGGTCAACCAGCGTGTCGATGCCAAAGGCCTGGATCGCCACAAAATCCCAGGTTTTGGTCGCCATGTCGTCGATCGCTTTACGCTGCTTATCAATGCTCAGGCCACCATCAAACCAGGTTACTTCGATGCCAAACCATTTGCCCCACGCTTCCGCCGTTTGCTTGCCCTGGGCGCACCAGGTGGCGCCCAAACCAGCATTGGAAAAAGCAGCTTTCAATGGTTTGCCGAAAGGGTAATTGCCGCTTTGGGCCGAGGCTGCCCCTTGTGGCGCTGGCGGCGCCGCACAGGCCGCCAGACTTACGCCGGCTGCCATCGCCATGATCCCCTGTAGAAAACCACGTCGGCCTAGATCGGCCAAAACGTTGGGCAACTGTACACCACGTTCCTGATTGTCACTCATAATTCTCTCCTTTGGTTGGAAGTTAGAATGGATCAATAGTAGAACAGGCTATTAAAATACGTTTGATTTGGGTAGGGAGCATTTTTTTGAGGTGAACATTTTGTGGATTACCATCAAAACGTCCATTTGTGATTATAGGAGAAGTTAGAAGACCTGTCAAATAGGTAAGGATTCTCGGATGCATCTCAGGTAGAGTGCGTTGCACTGGTATAGCCGATCTGGATGATCGCATCAGATGATGACCAGTGCGACGCACTCTGTTGGTCGCGTCCCCCTATCGGCGCTTTATCAACAAATTGACCTATTCATACACAATTAAATTCGTGCGCTGCCGGTTGACCCACGCCCAGTTGATCGGCACGCCCAGGCCTGGCCCTTGGGGTACAGGCACGCAGCCTTGTTTGTCAACCGCGTCCAGTTCATCACGATAGCCATCCAGGTAAAGATTCGGATCGTGGCTGGCGGGTGCTTTCGGATGGAGCAGCCCCATTTCATAGTAATTCGTATTGCGGATGGCGGCCATGCATTGGCGTTGCGCCGGGCCAGGCCCGTGGAATTCAATGTCGAGGCCCAATGCTTCCGTGGCGTGCGCCAGCTTCATGACGCCCGTGATGCCATCGTAACCAACATCACCACGAATATAGTCAGTGGCGTCGGCCAGCGCAAAGTCGATATGCGGCTCCAGCGAGCGCACATGCTCGGTTTGCAGCAACGGCGTTTTGATCAGTTGGCGTAATTTGCGGTGGGCAAACTGCGAAATGCCGCCGTCGCGATACGGGTCTTCGTACCAGAAGAAACGTTCTTCATCACAGGCCCAACCAACCTTTACCGCCTCACCAAAGGTGGTGTATTCGCAGGCTGGATCGAGCATCAAGTCCATCTTACCGCCGACGCGTTTGCCGACTGCATGCACGTTGGCGATCTCCTGCGCAATCGGCGCGCGGCCCCAGCCATGAATCTTAAAGGCCGGATAACCCAGTTCCAAACACTGTTCGGCATAATCGGCAAACGCTTCTGGCGTGGAGAGGCCATCCGGCTGATGATCGCCATGATAAGTGCTGGCATAACAGGGAAGCGTTTCTTTATAACCGCCGAACAGTTTATAGATCGGCTGGTCGTACAGTTTGCCCGCCAAGTCCCAGAGGGCGATGTCAACGGGCGCATAGCCGATGCGCGCGACCTGGCGTAAGGCGCGCCGCACATCCGAATAAATCCGTTCACGCTCCAAAGCGCTCTTGCCGAGCAATTGGTGCACAAAGCCGGGCAACGTCGCATAATCTGCTGGGCTGCCGCCCGCATATTCGCCGGTCACCCCGGCATCGGTCAAGATGCGCAGCACGCGGCCACTCATGGTCACTTTGCCGCCCGGTTCATAGACCAAATTGAAGCCGTTATAATCTTTGCCCAAATTGTCCAAGAAATAGGTGTATTCGTGGATTTCGATTTTCGTGATTTTAGGGTCTGCCATTGGTTTCCTCCGTGTGAAAAAATGATAAGTGCTGAGTGATAAGTGCTGAGTGAAAAAGTCCATTGATCTCACTCAGCACTTATCACTCATTATGCTGTACCAAAAGCTGTAGCCAGCTCGCCCGAGCACACCGCGCCTCCCTTTGATTTGGCTATGAGTGGCGGGGAAGTTGGTCTGTTGCGCCATTGTTTTATTTTACATTAAGTGCGGGAAGTTTGCACAGCGTGGATT
>JBBREZ010000036.1:0-23443 GCA_038225095.1 Caldilineales bacterium | reverse complement strand
CAGGCCAACTCATCCGCCGTTGCCCCCAGCCCGTGCTCAAGCGCCTTGAGCACCTGTGCTATAATTTTCATTCAGCAACTGCTTGGTTTGATTCGTTTTTTGGTTCACGACCCGCAGCTTGACACAGGAGTTTCTTTTTGTAATACCCATCTTCCCTTACCTTGATCCACATGGGCTCAGCCATCCCTCACCCCTACCACGTGTGTTAACCTTAAAACTTGGTTTTCATTGCGATCCAAGCAAAGCCGTTACGCTGACCCCGGCCCCTCGAAATGTTGGAGATGACGATTCCAGCCAGCCATTACATTTGAGTTGGTTGCTTCCGCATCGAGGCGGAGGCCCAGGACAAGACCGAGCGCCTGCAAGGCATCTTGTGCATCATTTACCTGCTTGCCAGCTCTAGCCGCTTGGCGTATCTGAGCTGCTAAATCGAGTAGTACAGCTGAGGCTTGGCGTGTGTCTAAATCGTCGTCGAGCGCCTGTGTGAACGCAGTTTGGCTGGGCGTTGGATCAAGGGCTTCCCCGTGGCCACCAAAGCGGGTGACGGCCGTTTGGAGCTTTTTTACCTGCTCTTGCGCATGAACAAGTTTCGTTTCGTCATAATCCCAAGCTTGGCGGTAATGATGTTGGGCCAGGTAGAAGCGCAAGTCATCGGGCGAGTAGCGATCAAGCAGGTTGCGCACCATGATCAGGTTGCCCAATGACTTGCTCATTTTTTCACCCTGGTAGCGCACCATCGCCGTGTGCATCCAAAAACGGACGAAAGGCACACGGCCCGTCAACGCGACGGTCTGTGCAATTTCACTTTCGTGATGCGGAAAAACTAGATCAGCGCCGCCGGCATGGATGTCAATTGTTGGGCCTAATAAATGCATCGCCATCGCCGAGCATTCAATATGCCAACCCGGCCGACCGGGCCCCCACGGGCTATCCCAGGCTGGTTCACCCGGCGCTTGGGCCTGCCACAAAATAAAATCAAGCGGATCGCGCTTGTTGGGATCATCAGGGCGGTTGCCATGCTCGTTGGCAACGGGCAGCATCTCGGCGCGCGGCAGATGACTCAATTCGCCATAGGTCGGCCATGCAGCGACCGAAAAATAGACATTGCCGGCTGCTACGTACGCTACCCCTGCGTTGAGTAAGGCTTCCACCATTTCGATGATTTGCGGGATCGTATCGGTGGCCCGTGGAAAATGGTCAGGCGCACGCACATTGAGCGATTGCATATCACGAATAAAATGAGCGGTCCAATCGCTGCCCAGTTTGTGCCAATCTGCGCCTGTTTCGTGGGCTTTGCGCAGAATATCATCATCAATGTCGGTGACATTTTGCACGTATTTGACTGGATGGCCCCGTTGTTCCAGATGTCGGATCAAAATATCAGCCGCTGTATAGGTAAAGGCGTGGCCCAGATGCGTCGTGTCGTAAGGCGTGATGCCACAGACGTACATCGTTACAAATTCAGCTGACGGCTCGAACGCCTCCACCTGTTGCGAATATGTATTATAAAGCTTCATGGTAGCCTATTTTTCCGCTGAAATGTGCGATGGGTAACTCTGAAATGAGAAGAAAGAATCCTCATCTGTCGCCTTATTTTTGCCCGACGAATCAATACTCGCCAGTCGCTTATTTGGAATGAGTTAGCACACTACGTATTTAATAGCATAGTCTAATAATGGATTAATTTCTAGAGCAACAGGCACAGGCTATGGGTACAAATGAGGATATAATTTAAAGGCAAACTAACTGTGCCGTTAACCTGCAAATTTAGGCGTAACGGTCTTTATATTTATAATAGAGCGCTAGACCACTCTATTGTAATTATCTATGGCATTGAAGGGTGAATTATGCGAAAGAAAACGCTACAACATCCTGCGCCCGCCCAAGGTGCAACGAGCAAATTACAACAACAGCTTACTGAATTTATCCCTTTAGAAGTGGCGGGCAGCGTGGCTTTGTTGACAGCCACTTTAGTCGCGCTCTTTTGGGCCAATTCGGGTTGGGCGGAAAGTTATCACAATTTATGGGCAATGAAGTTGGGGGTTACGATTGGTAATTTCCAGTTTACCCTATCATTGTTGCACTGGATCAACGATGGTTTGATGGCGCTCTTTTTCTTTGTGGTCGGTCTGGAAATTAAACGTGAACTGCTAGTTGGTGAATTGTCATCATTGCGCAAAGCGCTTTTGCCGATGATGGCTGCGCTGGGTGGTATGCTGGCGCCAGCCTTGATTTTTTTGGCCTTTAACGTCAGCCGCGGTCATAGCCGCGGTTGGGGTGTGCCAATGGCAACTGATATTGCCTTTGCGTTGGGGATGTTGGCGCTCTTAGGCAAGCGTGTCCCAACTAGCCTCAAAATTTTTCTGACCGCGTTGGCGATTGTTGATGATATTGGCGCAATTTTGGTGATTGGGATCTTTTATACATCGCAAATTCTGTGGGGTTGGTTAGGTGTTGCTGCGTTTTTGCTCGTAGTGCTCGTTATCCTCAATCTGGCTAAGGTGTATTCCCCACTGCCCTATCTGCTGATCGGTTTAGGCGTCTGGTTTGCGGTGCTCGTGTCGGGTTTGCATGCCACTGTGGCTGGTGTCTTAATTGCCCTGACCATTCCAGCCCGCGCCAACCTTATGCCTGGCGCATTGGTGGCGTGGGGGCGTCAGTTGTTGGATACGATTGAAGCATTGGACGTGCCTGGCGCTCATGTGCTGGAGAGTGATGAACAGCAAACGGTGGCACGCGAGTTGCAGAAATCGGCGCAACAGATTCAAGCACCGTTACAACGGCTGGATTATACGTTGCATCCGATCTCCACCTTTTTTATTATTCCGCTTTTTGCGTTGGCTAATGCCGGTGTGACTTTGCCGCAAAATGACTTGTTCACCCTTTTGTTGCAACCGATCAGCCTGGGCATTATTTTCGGGCTGATTCTAGGCAAGCAAATCGGCATTACCCTCTTTGCCTTTTTGGCGGTTAAGCTTGGTTGGGCGGATCTACCCGAAGATGTGTCCTGGAAACAGCTTTATGGGGTAACTTGGTTGGGTGGGATCGGCTTTACGATGTCACTTTTTATTTCTAGTTTGGCGTTTAGCGATCCATTGTTGCTGGCCGAGGCAAAATTGTCAATCTTGGTGGCCTCCTTACTGGCTGGCCTTGGTGGTTTTCTGTTTATTTATTTTACCAGTCAGACAAAAGCGGAGCTTGCTTATAGAGAAAACAAATCGAAGTCAACTAATCGAGGAGGTCGCATGCTCTAATGCGACCCTAGCGGCATTAGAGCATGCCTAGTCCGCATTGTATGCGGTTTAAATGTTTCCTCTATTAGCGCCTGTTTACCAAAGGCGGCGTGGCGCCCTTGCTGGACGAGATCATTGGGACTGTGTTCTTCACTGGAAAGGGCATAGCTAAGGTGGATTATGTTTGGGTCCTTTCGATCAAGATGTAGGCATTCACGGAAAATACCAATAAAGATGAAACAGTCCGTAGGGGCGCTGCTTGCTGCGCCTGCTGTACATATCAGGGCGCAGCAAGCAGCGCCCCTACGGGTTAACTGTCAGTGAGCATAAGCGGCGCTCCGCCATGATGCCGGAGCGCAACATCACCTTCGAGCACAATCTCGCCATCAAAATAGATATTGCCTTCGATGTGTAATTGGTTGCAATGAACCAACGATGGCACCGTGCGTGGGAAATGCGCCTTGAGTTGATCAAACAGACCGTAATAGTTTTTATCCAAATCAATCAAGAGAACTTGATCACTTTGGCGAGCTGGATTGAGTGTGATTGTATAATCATCGTTCAGCACATAGGCATCTGACCAGAGGGCTAGTAGATCATTGGTGTTTTTGACCGGGAGGAAACGGCTGCGGGTCACTTGGACGGCTTGCGCATCCGGGAAAAGCGCAATCGCGTGGCCCATCGCCGTCTCCAACTGATAGACGCGCCGCGAATCTGGCTGGGTGGGATCCACCGGTTTTTCATTGCGAATCAGCGGCAAACCCAACACGCCCTGTTGCCGGTCCAGGATCTGCTTTAAGGTAGGCAGATGAATCCAGAGGTTATTGGTATTGAAATAACAGTAACGCTGAAGATCTTGAAATGCGGCTATCTCTTCGGGTGGGCATTGCGCCACTTCACGCAGGAATAAACCGCCCGTAGCGCTACAGGCTAGATGACCGCCCTTGGCATCGGCAGGCGTGCGCTTAGCCACTTCCATCAGAAAAGGTAACTTTTTGGTGGCAAAGTAGCCTAAAATGCTGAGATCAACGGTTGCCCCCAAATTGTCGGCATTGCTGACAAAGGCATATTCGTAGCCGTTCGTTAATAACTGCTGTAAGACGCCACTGGTTTGCAAAGCTAGATAAATATCACCATGACCGGGCGGGCACCACTCTTTCGCAGGATCATCCGGCCAGCTAACCGGCGAGAGCTCATCTTGCCAGATTTTAGGCGTCTTGTGTTGCAAAAAGTCAAGCGGCACATCTTGTTGAAAATTGCTATACGTTTTGAGAGCTGCGCGCGACTGGGTTTGCGTGTTAAAGCTATTCATTAGGACCAGCGGCAGACGAACAGCGTTCGCGTGGCGCAAGGTGAGAATTTGGCGCACGATAATGTCCAGAAAAGTCAGTCCTGCTTTCACTTCGATCAGCGACTTAGGGCCTTGCATGCCCATAGTGGCGCCCAGGCCGCCATTCAACTTGATGACAGCCGTGTGCGCCAGGGCGATCTTGCCTGCGTCTTGATAAGTGGCCAGTTCGGTGGCGTCCAGCAAATCATAGACCGGCTGCGCCTCTGTCGTCGGAACATAGCCGGTTGCGCCGCGTAGGAGCTGGGTATAATAATAATGAAAGGTTCGTATGACCGCTTCATGGACGCTCACTTGACGCATCTTACTGGCGCAGGCGGCAAACTGGGCGTCCCACTCGGCAACTTGAACGCCATCGCCAACTTGCATATTCGTCTGTGCCGTGACGTTTCTATGGTTTATTTGATTATTTTTGCTCGTTAATGTGGATTGCATAAACTTTATCTTCTCTCTTTCTAGCAGTGGGCGGTAATTGCCTATTCAATAGACATGATCGGGAATAAGCCATCCCTTCTGGTAAACAGGCTTCGACGTGAGACCTCGGCGTGAGCTCGGTCGAACGCTCAGCCGAACGGCAGCTAGGTAAATAGGGGAAATAGCCAGGTGTCACTTGTATTCCTGTTTACCTGGCTACTGAACGCTGTTAATCCCGATAATGGTCTAATGTAATTTAGGTAAGGGTGGAGGGAGCAGCCTCCGATGCGGCGTTGCCCAGCGAGACGCCGCATCGGAGGCTGCTCCCTCCCCAGAAAATTCGTTTGTCTGAATCACATTCACTTACGATTAACCCATCTGTACAACTATCTGATAAGTTTTGCCGTCGTCGTGCAGCGGGATCAGGCCATCTATGACCACTGCGCCATCGAGCAGCACCTGTTTTACGCCACGATTCACGCCTGCTGCATTATCTACCTGTATATGGTAGGTGGTTTGCCCATTGCGATAGACCAGTTCATAGCTCGGCCACGCCTTTGGAATACAAGGCTCGATTCGTAGGCGATTGCCCAGGCGGTGAACGCCCAGCATCGCTTCAACGCCCAGCCGGTACATCCAGCCTGCCGAACCAGTGTACCAGGTCCAGCCGCCGCGCCCGACATGCGGTTGTACACCATAGACATCGGCGGAAATTACATAGGGTTCTACCTTATAGACATCAATTTTTTCTGCTGTGTCAGCACGATAGATCGGGTTGATCAGCTTGAACAATGCTTCTGCTTGTTCACCATCGCCTAGTTCGGCAAAGGCCCAAATGCTCCACAAGGCCGCATGGGTATACTGTCCACCATTTTCGCGGATGCCAGGCAAATACCCCTTGATATAGCCAGGGTCCTTCGCTGTCTTGTCAAAAGGTGGCGTGAAGAGCAAGATCAAGCGGCCATCCGGTTTTACCAACCGATTTAGCACCGCCTGCATGGCCTGCTTTGCGCGCGTTGGCTCGCCAGCACGCGACAGTACGCTCCAAGATTGGGCAATCGAATCGATCTGACATTCGCGATTCTGCGCCGAGCCTAATGGGGTGCCGTCATCGTAATAGGCCCGACGATACCACTGGCCGTCCCAGCCGCTTCGTTCCACAGCCTGGCGAATGCCCTCCGCTTGCTGCCGATAGGTCGCCGCGTGATCACCCTTGCCCACCTGTTCACACAAAACGGCAAAATCATTGAGCGTGGCATGGAGGAACCAACCTAGCCAAATGCTTTCGCCCTTGCCTTGAATGCCGACGCGGTTCATGCCGTCATTCCAGTCACCCGCACCCATTAAGGGGATGCCGTGGCTGCCAGCCGTGGTGCCTTTGCGCAAGGCCCGTCGGCAATGTTCGTATAGCGAATAGACGGTTTCGGTCGAGTCGTAGAGCGAATAGCGCTCTTCTTCGTCTTCGCGCAGTGGCTCACCGCGCAGAAAGGGCATCGTCTCATCCAAAATGCCCGTGTCACCCGTGGCGGCGACATAAGTGGCCGTGACATAGGGCAGCCAAAGCAGATCGTCGCTGATGCGCGTGCGCACGCCGCGACCGGCGGGTGGATGCCACCAATGCAGGACATCGCCCGCCTCAAATTGGTGACGCGCCGTTTCCAAGATGTGGTGGCGGGTTAGATCTGGGCGAGCATGCAGTAGCGCCATCACGTCTTGAAGCTGATCGCGGAAACCAAAGGCGCCGCTAGACTGGTAGAGCGCCGAACGGCCCCAGGTGCGACAGGCCAGCGCTTGATAGAGCAGCCATTGGTTGAGCAGCAAATTCATGGCGGGGTCGGGCGTTTTGACGGTAAGTGTCCCCAAAATCTGATCCCATTGTTGTTGCGTAGCCTGCCAGGCCGCAGTCACCTGTGCTGGGTCTTTGAATTGTTGCACCAACGCTAGCGCCTGTTCGCGGTTGGCAGCCTGTCCAATCAAAAAATAAACTTCCTCGCTGGCACCAGGCGCCAGATCGATATGAATTTGTAACGCCCCACAACAATCCACGCCCGCTTCCAGCCGACCTGCCAAACCCACACGTTCCAGCGCGGCTGGTCGCCGAAAATCACCAAGCCGCCCCAGGAATTCAGTTCGATCAGCGGTGAGGCCATGTAGTTCTTTACTGGCCGCCACAAAGGCAATCCGTTGACCGAACTCGCTGCTGTAGGCGTTGCGGACCAACAAACAGCGAAAATTTTCCTCAAATTCCGGCACAAGGTATTGCTGCGTGCTATCCCGGTCGACGCCCAACACCCAGTCGGCATAATAAGTAACGGTGAGACGCCGGGGTCGATCACCGACGTTTTCCAGTCGCAACTGCATGATTTTTACAGGGGCGCTAGCCACGCCTTTAGCGACGGCATCCGGCGCTACGAAGAGGCGCAGGTGGTGCTTAAGCTGATGGCTGTTGTGCTCGAACGTTGTATAGCCGGCGCCATGCCGCACGAGATAGGGCTCATCCGCTGGCGCTGGCTGGGGGGTGGGCGACCAGATTTCGGCCGTTTCTTCATCGCGCACATACAAGACCTCGGCTGGTACATCGCTGACCGGATCATTGCGCCAAGTCGTGAGCCGGTTTTCCCCACTGTTGATCGACCAGGTGTAGCCGCTGCCCGTTTCCGAGACCAAGAAACCAAAATCGGCATTCGCAATCACGTTGATCCAGGGGGCTGGGGTCATTTCGCCGGGACGTAGATAAATGACATACTCGCGCCCATCGGCACTAAAACCACCGGTTGCATTGTCAAACTGCAAATCGGTCGGGCGCCGCAAAGGCGGTGTGATGGCTTTGATCTCATTCGCATCCACCATGGGGTCCAAAGTTGGCAAGCGCATCGGGCGTTGTAGCAGATGATTGAATTGTTGCGCCAGCGTACCCTTACTGCCGTCCACGATCACGCGCGCGGCGGTTTGCAACAAAACGCGATCACCCTCGTTGAGTTGGTCTTCGTACAGGACAAAGATGCCCCCGCGCTGATTCAGCCAAGCGCCGCTATCCATGCGCTGGATCATGCGCTGAATAAAACCGTAGACGGATTGCCCATAGTTGGTGGCTTGCTGATTAAGGATGACCAGATCAACTTGGATCCCGCGCCGTCGCCAATAGGCATGAGCCTGAAGCAACGCTTGGAGTAGTTCCCCTTCGGATTCATCGCGAATCCGCATGAGCAGAATCGGAAAGTCACCAGAAATGCCAAAAGCCCACAGATTCGCCTGCCCTTTCCGATTAGTGGCTAGGACACTTGTGTCGGCGCGCCGGGCAGGATGGGGATACAAAAGCAAAGAGAGCATTTGCTGGATCGGCTCAAGCGCTATGCTGTCTAAATCCAACTGGCGCAACTCGCGTTCGGCCTGGCTCCGGGCCCGCATAAACATGCGGTCAACCGTGGTTGCGGCCTGATAACGGCGAGCCAGGTTGATCGCATCTGGCCGCGTGCTAGCCACCAATGTGAGGAACGTCAAGCGGCGCTTTGTGCGCGGCACTAGCTGAATTCCTTGGCTGAGCGCCATGATTGGGTCTAAGGTTGCGCCTGTGGTGTTAGAAAGGATGGCGCCAGGCTCTAAGGCAATGGGCGCGCGCACGGTGCGACCGCGCCCCAGAAAGCGGGCGCGGTCACTTTCATACGTGGCTGGACCATCGGCTTCGTCGCTATTTTCGACGATTAGCATGTGCAGCAAAAAGTGCGGGTCTTCATCGGACGAACGCGGCCGACGCCGGAAGATCAACGCATTGAGATCCGGCAGGTATTCGCTTTCGACAAACAATTTGGCAAAGGCCTGATGTTGGCGGTCACCGGCGGCAGGCGCCAGTACAACTTCACCATAGCTGGTCAATTGCAGATGACGCGCCTCATCGCTGTCATTGGTCAGGCTGATCCGGCGAATTTCAACATCATCGTCGGGCGACACCGTGATCTCGACATGTTGCGAAATGGCCTGATCGCGCCGGCGGAACTCAACCATGTGCGGGTGAAAGACGGCTTCTTCATACTCAGAACGGTTGCCGGTCGGTTGTCTGGTTGACGACCAGGTCGCGCCGCTGGCTTTGTCTTGTACATAGAGCCAACAGCCCCAATCATCAAGCGTTGTATCCGCCCGCCAACGCGTCAAGGCTAGCTCTTTCCATTGGCTATAGCCACCACCCGCATTCGTGATCAGCATGCCATAACGTCCGTTAGATAGAAAATGGACCAACGGCATGGCTGAATCGACGGGTACAGACCAAGGATTCATCATAACCGCCGGCGCAGCGGGGCGCACCGGCGTGCTGTCTTGTTCGTTCGGGTAGAGCAAAGGTGCATCTTGGGGCACTTTTTCTTGCAATAATAAATCTACGCTTTCAATGCGCGGGTCGGCGTGAAAACGTTCGACCATCCTGGGACCTTGCAGTGCTTCGGCCACGGCCAGCATAATCATGCCCTGATGGTGCGCCATATAGGAACGTACAATCGCTTTATCTTGCCCCAAACTGAGGCGCGTGGCGGTAAAGTCGATGGCTTCGTACAGCCCATAGCGGCCCATCAGGCCCAAACGTTTCAAGTGTTCCATATTTTGGAGCACGGCCTGCGGTCGGAAAGGCAGCGCCAACATCGAAGCATAGGGTGTGATCACGAGTTCATCCGCCAGACCACGCATAAACCCTAGCCCTGGCACACCAAAGGCATAATATTGATAATTCATCGCCGCATCAAAGGCATAAAAGCCTGATTCAGAGATGCCCCAGGGGACGCCTTTCGGCTTGGCATAAGCGATTTGATGGTCGATACAGGCGTAATACGTCTGATGCTGCAACGTGCCGGGATAGGTGCGCACCAAGAGTGGCGGCATCAGATACTCAAACATCGTGCCACTCCATGAGAGTAATGCTTGTTCACCATGTTCCACGCGGGTTAACGGGCGGCCCAAGTGCAACCAATGAGTCTGTGGCACATCATGCTTGCCAATCGCAATCAGGCTGGCAATGCGCGCTTCGGACGCCAGCAGATCGTAGTAACTGTTGTCTAGTTTGCCAGCGTCTATATTGTAGCCAATATGAAAGACCTGGCGGTGTTCATCAAAGAGAAAGCCAAATTCCATTTCAGTAACGAAGGCTTCGGCTTGCTGTGCTAATTCCAGAAAATTATTTAACAGTTCCTCGGCCGTATTTTGGGTTTCCTCCAGGTGCGTAATCAGCGCTTTGCACCAGGCGCGCGCCGCTTGGACCAATTCGGCTTGCGCTGTTCCGTTCGGCTGGACCCCATTAGTTGGCACCAGATCATGGCCGATCTGACTAAGCAAGCGTTGAAGCTGCTCTACTTGCGTTCGGCCTGCTGTACAGATCGACTTCACCTCGGCCAGGTGCGGCGTGATGGGAAAAATCGTTTGCAACGTTTGCCAGACATCTTTAATGGCGGTCAAGGCTGTGGCGGACGCTGCATCTAAAGCCAAGCCATTCGCGCGGTCGAGGAAGCTGTCTAGTTGCGTGAAGAGCGTGGGCGGTTGCGCCAAGCAGGCCAACCACGGCAACAAGTAATCCACCTCGTGTTGCATATTATCCAGGCGGGCATGAATTCGATCCGAGTAAATGCGGTAATCGCGCAGGGTTTCGATATTGAGATGCGCCGCGTTGGTCTCGATAAAGTCAATTAAGCGCCGATCAAGCTCCTGTTTACTGTCGCCAGCCAGTTGCGTTAGCGCTTGATACCACTGGCTTGGCTCCTCGGCCACGGCTGACACTTGTTGTTCAATGCTCGCGATCACGGCGAGCAGCGGTGCAGTAGTGGCATCATCGGCCTGACCACTGGTCGTCACTGTGTCGCTGAGCGCGGCGAGCAAATCAAGTGTACCCGGCCACCATTCGCGACGCCAGACTGGTTGCTGCGCCATTTCTAAGCAGCCCTGTTTCAGCGCAATCAGACAGCCGGCTAAATTGCCGCTATCCACCGTAGACACATAGCGCGGCGCTAAAGGTTCCAGAGTGCGGGTGTCGATCCAATTTAAGAAGTGGCCGCGATAACGCTCCAACTTTTCCAAGGTGTCGAAGGTAAAGCGCAGGCGCAAGGCCAGGTTGGTATGGATCATGTAGCCCAAATCGTGGGCGGCCAGCATCGACAATAAATACATACCGACATTCGTCGGCGAAGTGCGATGAGCGATAACGCCACGCGGTGATTCTTGGAAATGATCGGGCGGCAGCCAATTATCATCTGGCCCCACGAATTGTTCGTAGAAAAGCCAGGTGCGCCGGGCCAGAATGCGCAGTTGTCTTTGTTGCTCGGTTGTGATCGATTTGGATGGCTCTGCATCGGGACGGCTGATCAAATAAGCAATTTGCCAGGCAAAGAGCCAGGTGGCAAAGAAAGGGACCGCAATCGGCAGCGCCCTCGGTTTAACGACAGCCACCAGTACGGCTAACGCAATCGTCAGCAGGATCGATGGCAACATTTTCAGCAGCGTGGTCGTTATCCTCACTTCATCGCCAAAAAGGCGTACGGTATGCTCTGCCGTTGTCCATTGCAGAAGGTTACGGCGCGTGATAAAGACGCGCAGTAACGTTGTGAAGATGGCATCCAGCAATACCAGCGTTTCGTAGGGCAAGAAGGCCAGGTAGAGTAGCCAACGCAGGGCATTATCGCGCAATGATTTGACCACGACGCGCCAGGCGCCGCCCGTCCCAGCGGCGTCATTCTTGCTGCGGATGCTGTGAACAAGCCCGGTTAATGCGCCGACAATGAGTGAGAACGCAGGCGTAAGCAGGCCAAGCGCTGTCCACACCACTGCCGACCCCGGCAATACCGTCCAACCCGCTGCAAAGAGCAGCAGTAGCGCTGGTGATAATAAACTGCGACGCAAGTTGTCAACAATTTTCCAGCGATCAATAAACTCAACCGCAGCTGAGTTTTGCGGATTGGGCCTCATTTCATCCATGGAAACGTGGCCAAAATCAGCGATCCAAAAGCGCAGATCCTTCAACAGCCAAGGCAGTAATTGCCAATCACCGCGCACCCAACGATGTGAGCGCAGCACATTAATCAAGTAATGCGGCGGGTAATTCTCATAGAGCACGACATCAGAAACCAACCCAACGCGGCCATGAATGCCTTCAAATAAATCGTGGCTGAGCAGCGTGTTTTCTGGCACACGCCCCATCAAGCTGCGTTCAAAAGCATCGACATCGTAGATGCCTTTGCCTACATAGAGGCCCGCGCCAAACAAATCTTGATAGGCGTCCGACACCGCCATTGAATAGAGATCAAGCCCCGCATCACCGGCAAAAACGCGTGTAAACAGGGAGTAATTCGCGCTAGACGGCTTAATCGTGGTGCGCGGTTGCAACACCGTATAACCGGCGCTGATTTGCTGCGTGTTATTCACAAAGCGCGCTTGATTCAAAGGGTGCGCCAGGGTGCCAACTAGCCGTTGTGCGCCATCCTGCGGCAACACGGTGTCGGCGTCAAGCGTAATCACATACTTGATCTTGGGCAAAATCTCCAAATTGCCAATTTGGAGATTAAATGAAGTATCGGGCGCATTGCGCAGCAATCTATTGAATTCGTGCAGCTTGCCGCGCTTGCGTTCCCAGCCCATCCAGACGTTTTCACTCGAATTCCATAGCCGCTGGCGGTGAAAGAAGTAGAATGGCTGATGGGGATACTTACGGTTGAGCGCTTCGGTTTGGGCGCGCGCCAAGTCGAGCAGCGCTTCATCGGTCGGCAGCTGTTGCTGGGCGGCGTCGGTAAAGTCAGTGAGCAAGGCAAAGGTGAGCTGTGGATCCGGATTGCGCAAATAATGCAATTCTAGTTGCCCCAGCAAAGTGGTTGCATCCGCAGCATTCGCAAGCAACGCCGGCACCACAATGATTGTACGACATTCAACTGGCATGCCTTTCTCAAAATCCAGTTTGGATAATACGCGCGGTGGCAACACATGCGTTACGAGCCAGTTCAGCACATTCACCGCCACTGTGACCGCAGGGATCAGCGTCAATAGGGCAGCAACCAAGACTATGAAAATAGAACCCGCAGCGAAAATAGAACCCGCAGCGAAAATGGAACCCGCGGCGTGGATCGCATAGGCGGTGACGGCCAGCACCATCAGCAGCGTCAGGAGGGCAACTCCACCTAAATAGACAAGCGTAGGATGGGCCAAAATCCAACGCTGCAACTGTTCGAAGCGATCTTGTTGATAGCCGATCTGCTTTTCCAGTTGAATTCTACCTTCGGCCAGCAAAAAATAGCCGACATGGTGGTCGCGCGCCTGCTGCAAATTGGCCCAGGGGGAATCCTCACCCGTTTGTTTTTGATCAATAGCAGCTTGCCGACCATTGACGAAACGGCGTGCAAAGTAGGCTATTTTGGCTAAATCAACGGCATTTTGGGCAATCCTCACTTCAGTCGCGGCTAAATCGACCGCTGCGAAAGCCAACCTATTAGATGACGTTTGGCGCGTGGCGCGCGCTAACTTTTCGACCACGCTGCGATAGCGATTGCGGGTGTCAAAATCCATGTAGGCATAAATGCCCACAGGATCCTGAGCCAAAATCTGCTGGACAAGACTCACATCTTCAAAGAATTTTTTCCATTCCACGCTTTCGATCTGGCGCAAGCCAGGAATGCAATTGGCAACCATGTCGTTGTCACTCAGGTTGCTTTCGAAAGGGAGCATAGTGTCCGTCGATTGGGGCAGCCTGGCAAGCTTTGTGATGCGTGTGGTCGCCTGGGTCAACATTTCTAAAAGGGTAAAGCGCAGCATGATCGGCAACGCCCATACTTCGCCCATCGTCAAAGGCGCCGTCTGCTGATAGGTGTTCACAAACCGCTTGAAGCGTTCCAGATCAAATTGGCACTCTTCAAACTCCAGGAAGGCGCGCGCTAGGGCATAAACGCGTGGGTACCCTCTTAGGGCATTCGGTTGGTCTAGTTTGGGCAGTTGGCGATAATACCCAGCCGGCAAATCTTCTTTGACTTGCCGAAGGGCTTGTTCAACAATGTGGAAGTTATCGAGCAGCCATTCCGCTGCGTAGGAAAGGGCAGGCTCTTCTTCAGACGTGTTAAGAAAGTAGCGGTAGGCTTCGCGTAAGAAGCTTGAAAGCTTGGTCAGCCGAGTAAGCAGGCGCGGTTGACTGTCTGAGTCAGGGTTGACAATTTGTTCCGCTGCACACTGTTGTGCGCGTTTGTCCAAATGATTATCTGTCTCTACCTGCCTGCTATTCGGGTCTGCTGGATATATTTCTGCTTGTACGTCAGTCACTTGGGATGCCATCTCATAATAATGCGGTGTAGGCGTATCCACTTACGTTTTCAGTTTTGCGGATGCCATAGTTATGCTTGAGCTTAGTAAATACAGAATGAAGACTTTGTCCGTTTTGGCCATTGAGTTGACCATTTCGCTCGCGTTCGCCATAATTTTCATTGTGACCATTGCCCTTGCGCCATACGTGTTGCTTAACGGACGTTGCGCGCTCAGCTGTCGTGGGCTGGATTTCGTAGAGCGGCAAATCTTGCAGAATCAAAAGTGGTATGGCGCTATACGTGATAAAGCTAGTGACTACATTGCCATATGGCCATTGATTTTGCCCGGAATTGCCATGCGCACTCACTAAAACGAGGTCCACTTTTTCTTGTTCCACTAACTTGTGCAACTCACTGGTTACATGTTCGCTGACCAGCACGCGCGTCCGTGGTTCGGGCGATAGACGATTTTGCAGCTGTTCAAAATACTTCGTTGCCTGGGCCTGATTGCGCTCCACAATTTGGTCGCCCAGTGCTGTATCTTCACTGGTCAGCGGCATCCGCTGGATCATTTCGGGGCGGGCAACCACATGCGCCAGCAAAAGTTCGGCTTGGTATTGTTGGGCCAGTGCCGCTGCGATTGGTAAAACACACTCCGCGCGTTGGGAGCCGTCCAAGGGCGCCAGGATGCGTTGATAGTGAACGGCATCCCAATCACCTTCCTGAAAATTAGCATCGGACCGATAGGCCGGCACCAGCAGAATTGACAGTCCGGCGCGGCTGACGACTTTCTGGGCCACACTGCTCACATTCCACCCAGTCAGACCACTCTGACCGTGGGTGCTGAGCACAATTAAATCATAATTATGCTTTTGGGCATATTCGATGATGCGTTCGGCGGCTGGACCTTGCAAGACTTGCGTATCCGGTTTATTCTCGACAAATTGTCCCAGGTGCTCGGCAATCTCATCCAAATAGGTCTGGGCTTCCACCTTGCTGATATGCCATTCTACAGGATTAATCCGGCCAGGCTGATCATTGTTCATTTCCGTTACACGCAACAAAGTGATTTGTGTTTCGGTGGCTCGGGTTATCGCAACCAGATGTGAGATGACGCAGGTTGCGAGTGTCGATCCGTCTAGAGGTACGAGAACTTTGTTTAACATGGATGATCCTCCTCAGATTCAACAACGCTCGATGACGATAAAGTAACATCAGGCGTAAATTATAATTATACTATATATATAGTATATAAACTCAACTACGCGTAGACAAACTGTTTGTAACCCGTAGTTATGTAAGAGGGCTAGACGGACCTTTGTCAATATCGTCGGTTTAATTTAACGTAACGATCCGGATCGTTACGTTAATGAAAAGGTTCAATTTTGACCAGATACCAAGTCGCTATACGGGTTTCCCGCAGCTGGCGACTATGCTTTTGCCGCCCATTGCTCGCTGCGTTTTTCATAATTTTTCTTTTACTGCGACCCAGGCAGGCTATACGGTGCACCGTTTCTTTGCAGGTAGCATCGCCACGTCGCTCTTCTGGTTTGTCGTACTGTTCCCAGGTGCTGCTATAAGCTGCTTGATAAATTTCTTGGGCACGCTCGGGTAGATTGTCCTTGACTGAACCAGGCAAATCTGAAGTCTTGTTATAAGGCATAACGGCTTTCCTCCCTTGATACCCAAAAATTGCTCCTGGAGGTCTTTTTCCAAGAGTTGTCCCGCCGAATATAAATTGTTGCAATTTCCTCGAGGGCGAGGTTTCATCAAGCGATTCATTACTTCTATAACTTACCTTACGCACGTACGATAAAGAAGCCGTTACACAGAGGGCAAAGAGGAAAAAGTGACCCAGAGCACACAGAGCAACAACGCTAGAGCAAGTTTGCTTTTCCTTTGTGCCCTCTGTGTATCGTACGTGCGCTCTGGGTAACCGCTGTTCCTGCGTAACATGATCTCTATAATTTAGAATAAGGCTTTGTGTTCCATTTTCCAATAGGCTTAGGCATAAGTTTAGGATATAGAAATAGATACAATTATTTGCTCGATTTTAAGGTGATAGGATTTATGTCGAACGGCCCGGGCTCGTTGTGACCAGTCACTCGGTTAAAATACACCAAGGGTCTTGGATCATTTTCCATGCCCGACAGAACACTAGGCGGATTACTTTGGCAGCATAATTGTGGGCAAAAAAACACCCTGGTCAGAACCAGGATCGAACCGGGCATAAATTAAACCGTGGATTTGCGGTTAGGTAGGGTTGAACCTAGGTGAGCGGCGTCGTAATCCTAACGGTCGTGCCATTGCCTGGGTTCGAGCGGATTTCCAATCGACCGTCGAAGAGTGCCAGCCGTTCGCGTACACTGTATAATCCAAAACCGCTGGCGCGGCTCATTCTCGCGACGGTCTCTGCGTCAAAACCTTTGCCTTTGTCGGTGACTTCAATGATGACTTTATCGTTATAGCGGAAGAGTTTGATGCGCGCCTGTAGGATGCCGGCGTGCTTGACAATGTTAAACAATAATTCGCGCACGAGCTGAAACAGGAGCACGCGCAAGTCTTCGTTCGGCGCTTGGCAGCTATCGTCGCAATCTAATTCCACCCAGAGCGCATGCGTTTCATACATCTGGCTCGCAAGCCAGCGGAAGACATCACTTAGCCCTTCGTCTTTCAAAATTGGGGGACTCAATTCTACAGTGAGCGTACGCGTTGCCTGAATGGCGGCTTTGACTAAAAAATCAATCTCTTCGATGTGGCCCTGGACTTCTGATTCGGCGCTAGGGTCGGAATCCAGCCCAATCAGGTGCGCGCGCATTTGGATGCCATACAACATCTGCTGCACATTATCGTGAAGGATTTGCGAAATGCGCCGCCGTTCGCGCTGTTCGGCCAAGGTTAGCGCCGAAGCTAGTTCGCGCACCTGCTGATTCTTCTCTTCTAAATCCGCCGCCTGGATCGCCAAGCGGCGCTGTTTCTCTTCCAACTCAATCCGCAGCGCCACTTTTTCAATGGCGTTCGTCACGGCGTGATCAAGCGACGCTCGCGAAATATGGTCCTTGACCAAATAATCTTGGGCGCCTTGTTGCATGGCTTTGACAATGACTTCTGGACTTTCTTCACCGGTTAATACAACAACCGGAATGTTTTTATGGACACAAATCGAAAGCACCTCTAGGCCATCTACATCCGGCAGCCGATAGTCGAGGAGGACGCAATCTGGCCGCAATTCTTGGATCATTTTGAGCGCCTGATGGCCGGTAGAGGCGTCATACAGCGCATAGGGCGCATGATAGGTGGGTAAATCACCGGACGCAGCCGGATTGGCCACACCATCGTTGCGCAGCAAGCGATGCACAACCTCGCGGTCGACGTCATCATCCTCGATCAGGAGAACTTGAATTTTGTTTTCGATCATACTTACCCCTCAGACGGAAATTCAACAATGCGCCAATACATATCGAGCATGGTGATTAAATTAATAAAATCCTCGCCGACTCTGGATTTCAAAATGTAGCCAGCAATCTGTTCATTATAAGCGGCGACAACGTCTTCATCGCGACTTGATGTGGTAATAACGAAGACAACACTCTGTCTTAATTCAACATCTTGACGCAATTCTTGCAAGAACTCAAGACCGTTCATGCGTGGCATATTGATATCTAGCAAGATTAGATAGGGCCGCGGTACACGCGCATAGCCACCTTCACCACGCAAGGCATGCAAGGCTTCAATCCCATCCGGCACAATCGTAAACGAATTGCCAATTTTCTGCTTACGAAAAGCGCGCACGACCGCTTCGGCATCGACTTCATCATCTTCTACCAGCAACAGTTGAATGCTTTGCACAGACATGAACATACCTCAATCAGTAGCTTGAACATTGGTTAATCGATCAGGACTTATGCGGCGATCGGGGCGAACGTGCCGGGGACGGCAACCAAGAGCGCTTTCGCACAATCCTCAACTATGGATTAAAACCCGAATTAGCGTATGCTTTGGGCCAGGTGAAACGAAAAATTGCCCCGTTGCCTTCGGCGGATTCGACCCCAATCACGCCGCCGCAACTTTCTACAATTTTTTTCACAACCGCCAATCCGATGCCGCTGCCTTCGACTTGGTCGCGTGGCTTCAGGGTTTGGAACATTTGGAAAATCCGCTCATGGAATTGTCGGTTAATACCTGGCCCGTCGTCTGTAATGCTAAATTCGATGCTGTCACCTAAATCGAGGGCTGTTATCTGGATAATGCCATCTGGGCGGTTGTGATGTTTGATGGCATTATTGATCAAATTACGTAACACCAGATCGATGGGCACGCGCGCAGTGGTCAACACAGGCATTTCGGCTTGTACGATGATGTCGAAATGCTTGGGTGGGGCGAGCAATTTAATAATGTCAGCGACGAGCAACCCCGTGTCCACGGTTTCCGACTCATACTCCATTCGCCCTGCGCGCGAATAGGCCAGTAAATCGTCAAGCAATTTCTCCATGCGGTTGACACGGCCATGTAACTTTGCCAAGTGTTCTTGAGACGCTGCTGGCAAGCTGTCGCCCGTATCCTGACTGATCCAGTGGGCCAGATGCTCGATAGCACGCAACGGGGCTTTGAGGTCGTGCGAGGCGACGTAGGCAAACTGGTCCAATTCCTGGTTGCGGCGCACCAACTCCTGCGTGCGCAGTTGCAATTCGGCGGTGCGCTCGGCCACGCGTTGTTCCAGCGTCTCGTTGAGCTGTTTTACTTCCTGCTCCTGCCGCTTGCGCTCTGTGATCTCGATGACAAGAATGCCAACTGCGGTAATTTCCTGCTCGGCCTTCACTGGATAGAAACTGATCAGCCAGGATTGCGGTTTGCCCAGCGCCACCAGCGTCCGACCATCGATTTCCAGGTTGTAAACACCCTGACCACTGCTGAAGACCTGGTCTACGTTGGCGATCATCCAGTCCGAGATGCCGGGCAATACGGTGCGGATCGATTGTCCCAGATGGGCCGCTATCGGTAAGCCATTGAGATCGGCCAGCGTCTGGTTGATGCGCAAATAGTGATATTGCTGGTCGAGAAAAGCGAAGCCAAAAGGCGCATTGTCCAGCAACGATTCCAGCAGCGCTAACAGTTCAGTTTGTTGCTGCTGGGCAACTTGCAAAGCGAGTTCAGCTTCTTTGCGCGTCGAAATGTCTTCGAGCACGGCAATAAAATATTGTGGTTCACCGGTCAACTGATCGCGCTGGACCGAGACCGTGAGATTGGTCCAAATCGTCGTCCCTTCCTTGCGCAAATAGCGCTTCTCCAGCGAATAAGTGCTGATCTCGCCAGTCAGCAGGCGTTGATTATTCTCTAGATTCGTCACCAGATCGTCGGGATGGGTGATGGCGTAAGGCGTCGTCTGGAGCAGCTCTTCGTTGCTATAGCCATAGATTTCGCAGCTTCGTTGATTGAGCCGTAGGAATTTACCGTCGATGGAGACGTGGGCCAGACCCACCGCGGCCTGCTCAAAGGTGCCACGGAAACGCGCTTCGCTCACACGCAGCGCATTCTCGGCCTGTTTGCGCTCGGTAATGTCGGAAACGAGCGTGTAAAAGCCCTGCACCTGTCCATTGGTGGCCACATGGGGCGTATAGGAAAAGAGAAAGATCACAGGGCTGCCATTACGCCGGCGCGTCTCCACTTCGAAAGTCACCGATTGACCACTCAGGGCCGCAGCAATGTAAGGACGGGCATGGGCATCGGTGGCCTTGCTGACAAATTCACGGAGTTGGCGGCCAATGATCTGTTCACGCGGGCGATCAAACCAGCGCTCATACGCCGCATTGACAAATTGATAGCGCTCCTCGTGATCAATATAGGCAATCAAACTTGGCATAGCATCGGTGATCAGGCGCAGTTGCTCTTCGCTATGCCGCAACGCTTGTTCGACGTTCGCTTTCTCAATCGCCGTCCAGGCCAGCGCAGCAACGGCCTCGATTAGCACTACTTCGTCGGCGCGCCAGACGCGCGGGGTCGCCTGCTGCACGGTCAGGGTTGCCACCCAACGCTGCTCGCGCAGGCAGGGCGCCGCCACCAGCGCTTGCGTGCCGAGTTTATGCATTGCCTGGGCAAGTTGGGGCGAAAGTTGCGTGTCAGTAGCCACATCGGCGATAACGAGGGTATTTCCCGCGTGCCCAACATCCAGCAAGATCGACCCAAATTCGGTCGCGATCGGACGTGTGCCGGTCAGCCTGACTGTTCCGTCATTGCGCCAGTCACGTTGCACCGTGATCGCACCGGCGTCCAGATCAATTTCATTGAATGAGCAATAGGCTACCTGCAAGTACGTGCCCAATGTGCTGAGCATTGCCGAGCCAATCGCTGCCGGGTCGGTAAGCGGACGAATTTGGGCGCCTAGCTCGTTGAGAAAGCGCTGGTTGCTCAGGTTGCGCCGGGCTTCGGTAATGTCACGCACCGCGCCAACAATGCGCACGATGCGTTGCCTATCATCCAATAAAGGGCGAGCATAGGCGCGTAGCCAGCGGGTTTCGCCACTTTTCGTGAGGATTCGATAGACGCGGTCGTCGATTTGCCCGGCCAGCAATTTGGCCTGGCGTTCTTGCACAATTGGTTGATCATCGGGGTGAATGGTAGAGCGCCAACCGTCGATCTGCTCAAACTCGGCCAGGGTATAGCCTGTAATGCTTTCTAGCGCGCCGGCCGCCCATTCAAAGACAAATTTGTCGTCGTCTTCTGCGCGCAATTCAAAGGCATGATCCGACACTAATTCCGAGATGGTGCGGAACCGTTCCTCACGGCTGTGCAACGCTTCTTCGGCGCGCACCCGTTGCATGAATTGGCCGACCATGCGGCCAATCGCAAGCAGCATATCCAGCAATGGCTGGTCAGGCTTTAGCTGCTCGCGCAAGAAGAAATCCAGCGCGCCAATACAAGTGTCACCGGCGAGAATCGGGAACACAAGGCCAGTTTGTAGGCCGAGCGCTGCCGCCGCGGGGGGAAAGTGGTCGGCCTGACCCCGATTGGTGACCCAAACTGTCGTCTTGGTTTGCCTGGCGCGTTCGGGTAGATCTGAACCCAGGGCAACTCGCATGGCTTGGGTTTGTGCACCAAAATGGTCAGTTGGCGTTCCCTGATCAGGCACACGCGGAATTCCATGGCCGTTTTCGGTTGCCTGTTGAGCCACGCAAATTAGCGGCCCGTTGTCAACGTCGGGCAGCCAAAGCGCGCAGATTTCAGCTTCCAGATGCGTACAAAAGGCTTGCAGAATGGCGCTCGTGGCATCGGCCAAGACCGTTGACGCCGCCAGTGCCTGGGCGACTGTCTGCTGAATGGCAAGGCGTTGCTCGGCCTGTTTGCGGTCGGTGATATCGATGCAACTGCCGGTATAACCAAGAAATTCTCCCGTGGCGGCAAAGTGCGGCATACCGCGATCCATCATCCAACAATACTCACCCGTCTTTTTCCGCAGGCGAAAGTCCATTTTGAATTCCTGCCGTGCGGTGAAAGCTTGCTCATAGGCTTCGATACAAGGCGCATAGTCATTAGGATAGATGCCTGCGGTCCACCCATCATCCAATTCCTGGGCCAGGCTACGGCCCGTAAAGTCTAGCCATTTTTGATTGAAAAAGGTCCGCCTTTTGTCGAGGTCAGCCACCCAGATCATGGACGGTAGGGCATCGATGAGGACATCAAAGCGCCCTTCGTTGCTTGGTGGAAATAGTGACATCAAGTGCTCTCCGTCATTCGTTGCGCAATGTTGTTCATCGCCCTCGGGTAATCGCGAACTTCAGACTTAACCGGTGCGCCGCTTGCAATAGAGTGGGTGCAACCCAACATAGGAGCGGCGCACCGGTTAAGTCTTGGTCGAGGCGAGCGAAGTTTCGCACCCATTATTTAAGCCAGGTAAAGCGAAAGGTTGCACCACGCCCTGGTTCCGAATCCACGCTGATCGCACCACCTCGGCTTTCCACGATTTTCTTAACAATGGCCAATCCCATACCGCTGCCTTCAACCTGATCGCGCGGTTTAAGCGTTTGGAACATTTGGAAGATTCGTTCATGGAATTGCGGTTTGATCCCTGGTCCATCATCCGTAACGACAAATTCTACGAAGTCGTCGCGATCATGCGCCGCTACCTGCACGTGACCGTGCTTGCGGTTGTGATGTTTGATCGCATTATTAATCAGATTGCGCAGCACTAACTCTAATGGCACACGCTGCGTGTACAATATCAATATCTCCGTTTGTACAGTGACGCTGAAATTCTCTGGCAGGCTGAATAGCTTGATAATATCGGCAACCAGCGCACTGATTTCTACCTTTTCCGTTGCATATTGATAGCGGTCGGCGCGCGAGTAGGCCAACAGATCATCCAGTAATTTTTCCATTCGTCTAACGCGCCCGCGCATCTTGTCCAGATGTTCCTTGGAAGACATTGGCAGCAGCGCCTGGGCGTCTTGCACGATCCAACTGGAAAGATTGTCGATAGCGCGCAGTGGCGCTTTGAGATCATGCGAGGCGACATAGGCAAATTGGTCTAACTCGCGATTGCGGCGCACAAGTTCCTGCGTGCGCTGCTCCAATTCAAGGGTGCGTTCGGCCACGCGCCGTTCCAATGTCTTATTGAGTTCTTGGAGTTCGCGCTCTTGGCGTTTACGGTCGGTAATCTCTTGCACGACGACATTAATACCACTCACCTGCCCATGTAGGGCGCGCAGCGGGTAAAAACTGCCCAGCCAGGTGCATTCGACATCCGGTTGAGCCGGCGTGAAGCCGGTTATTTCCAAGTTGATCAGTGGCTCGCCAGTCTCAATCACGCGTTGCAACTGGGCGTCAAGTGTATTGGCAATGGCGGGCACGAGTTCAAAGCCGGTGCGCCCCATCTGCTCGGCGACCGTACCGCCATTAATGGCCGCGAGTTGCTCGTTGATGCGCACCTGCCGCAAATCGCGATCCAGCACCCCCAATCCAATCGGTGTTGTCGCGTAGATCGCTTCGATCTCGGCTAGTTGTTGGCGAATGGTCACGACGTTTTCGCGCAGCGTCTCTTCTAGCTGTTTGCGTGCGGTGATGTCGAACACAACCCCGAGCATGCGGATTGGGTGGCCGGCCTCATCGTAAAAGCCACGACCGCGTGCGGCAAGCCAATGAATGCTCGCATCGGGCCAGACCACACGATACTCGATGTTGAGTTCTACCTGTTCGCTTAGCGTCTG
>JBBREZ010000035.1:0-23712 GCA_038225095.1 Caldilineales bacterium | reverse complement strand
GGGGTTGACAATGCTGATTTGTTGGCCCAACCAGCTTTGCCCACAACCGACGATCGTATAGGCGCTTGCGCTGGAACATGGCACGATTTGTTGCGTTTCCAGCGCTATTTTATCAACTTGGCGCAAAATTGGCAGTGCTGTGGGTTGCCCACCTGTAACAAACAGTGTTGCTTCCGCCAGGCCATAGGAAGGATAGAAGGCTTCTGGGCGGAAGCCGTAGGGTGCAAAGCGCTCGGAAAAGCGTTGCATCGTTTCTGCGCGCACCGGTTCGGCCCCGGCGACGGCAAGCCGCCAACCGCTTAGATCGAGATCAACGCATTGCTCTGGCTTAATCATCTGCACACACAGATCATACCCAAAATTAGGCGCACTCGTGCCCGTCGCCCGATAGCGGGCAATGGCTTGCAACCAACGGATGGGTTTCTGCAAAAAGGCCATCGGCGCCATAAAGATGGCGGGGACGCCCAGATATAACGGTTGCAGGACATTGCCAATTAGTCCCATATCATGAAATAACGGCGTCCAACTAACCCCAACACTCGTTTCGTCATTTTGAAAAGCCGTAGTGATCATTAGTTCATTATACAATACATTCTTGTGACTGATCATCACGCCTTTGGCATCGCCCGTAGAACCGGAGGTATATTGCAGAAAAGCCAGGCTGTCGGCATCGATCGCCGGCGCGCACCACGGCGCAGCTTGGTCAGCCCGGATCGAATCGGTCGGGAGGACGTAGACCGGCGCTACATCGGTGTAATCGGCAAATTGGGCGCTGACTTTATCCTCAATCTCTTGGGTAGTCAGCGCTACTTTGGGCTGAGCATTGCGCATGATCGAGTTGAGGCGCGGCAACGGGCGCTTGGCGTGCGGTGGATAGGCTGGAACCGCAATCATGCCGGCGTACAAACAACCAAAAAAACCGTTCAGAAATGCTAATCCTGGCGGATATAGCAACATAACTCGTTCACCAGGCGCCGCTAGCCCTTGAAGTTGAGCCGCAATCGCCCGTGCCTGTTGGTCTAGCTCGGCATAAGTCAAATGAACTTCAGCGTGCTCGCCATCCACCAGAAAAGTGTAGGCGATTTTGCTGGGGTGCTGTTGCGCGCGCCACTGTAGAAGCTCAACCAGGGTGTTGACTTTGGGGCTCGGTAAAACCATGAAAGACCTCGTCATTCTGCAAAGATGTTATTGTGTACGCCAAAAATGTCTTGGGGATCCAAGGCCTGTTTGGTCTGCTTCAATAGTTCGACGCTGGTGGGCGAAATGGTCTGATCCATAAAATCTTTGCGAATTTTGCCAACGCCGTGATGGTGCGAAATCGAACCGCCAGCGTCGATGATCACCTGGCGTAACTTATGCTCGATCTGATTAAAGATTTTATCGGGCCGTTCAACGCCTTTGGCGTAAAACCCATGCGTAAAATAGATACAGACGCCGGTGTGATAGCATTGTGTAACTCGATAGGAGACATAACAGTTGCCGGGCAATTTATAGGCCTGATGTTGCGCCTCTGCCTCAGCCAAGACCGCTTTGCACACGGCGTGAATTTTGCTCCACGGCACGGTCGTTTCATAGGTTTCGCCCATCACATGGTATTGCAAAAAGAAGTCGCGAATGTAGGCAATCGCATAGGTCAGCATATAACCGCGCTTGCCATGCCCTTCGCCACCAGCAATGCCGCCATGTTTTTCGGCCAACTTATACAATTGTTTCGCTTGCTGCTTGACAGCCTCTTCTGCCCCTTCCATTACAATCGTCGCTGCTGCGAGCTGCGTAGGGTCGAAATGCTTGATGCGCAGCAGGTAAAGTTTTTGCAGCTTGCTCATCGCGGCTTGGCTGAAGGTGGCGTGCGGACGCAGGGCGCCGCCAAACCGAAACTGAAAATTATCCACGAGGCGCACACTGGCGGGCGCGATGCCAGCGCGGGTTAGGTCATACAAAAAAGCGACGCCTGCTTCAAAATTTGGAAAGACCACCGAACCATATTGTTTGGTCTCGGGCAAGCGATGAATGCGAATGACCGCTTTGGTGATTAAGCCCAGATTGCCTTCGTTGCCAAAAAGCAACTTCTGGGGCTGCATGCCAATCGAGAGGCGGGGCATGGCTTCCACTTGGTTGAGGATGCCCTTGGGTGTCACCAGCGTCACGTTTTCAACAATGTCTTCGATATTGCCATAACGGTTTTTCTTCATCCCGCTGGCATTGGTGGCAATCCAACCGCCCAGTGTAGATAGTTCCATGCTGTCCGGTTCGTGGCCACAGAGAAAGCCGTCTTTCGCCAATTGCTTTTCAAGCTCGCGCCCGGTAATCCCGGCTTGGACACACGCGCGCATGTTTTCTTTGTCAATCCACTCGATCTTATTCATGCGCTGCATGTCGACCGAGACGATCATTCGCCGTTCCTGGGTTGGCAGTTTGAGCGCGCTGCTCACGCTGGTGCCGCCCCCATAAGGCACCAGACAAACATTATGCGCTTGCGCCAGCTTGACGATCTGGGTCGCATCTTCTTCGCTTTCGCAGAAGAAGGTCATATCGGCGGTGCGTTCCAACTGGCCATACAGCACGGGATACACTTCATCCGCCGTGGTCTGGCCGTGGCTATGGATCAGGCGTTGTTGTGGATCGAGGGTATATTGGGTGACGGCGAAGCTCTGTTGGAGCGCCTGATAGAACGCTTCGTTGATGATCGGCTCGGCAATTGGTTTGTCAGTGCGCTCGTTTTTGGTGTCCTGTGGGTCAAGTTTGACCCCTAGCATTTCTTCAACGAAAGGAATAAATTCTGGCATGACCGTGCCCGATAACTCATAGCGGTCGCCCGTCATCGTCACTGTTCGATCCGGCTGGAGCACGATCGTGGTGTCAATGAAGCCCCATTTATGGTTGTGCGGGGTGTCGTTTTGATTGGTCGTCATCATTTTTATGGCCCTTATGCCGCTAATTCAACTAGATATTGGGAAAGTAATTCGATGTTAGGATAATCCCAGGCCAGCGTGACGGGCAATTCCTGGTCAAGCCACTCCTCTAATTCCCCCGTGAGGGTGATGGCCGCCAGCGAGTCTAGCCCATAACGATCAAAGGGTTCGTGGATATTAATTTCGGTGGGAGAAATATCGAGCACGGTCGCAAGGTGGGCAATCAGCCATGCTTGGATATTCTCGATCGTTAGCAGTTTTGGCATATCGGTTAGCATCGGTATGGTTCCTTTAATTGGGTCCAGATAAAGCGGCAACCCAGACTGACACGCCCGCAGCGCTTGTTTTCGGGGTTACTTGTCTATTTGTCTCGCTATATACTAACTCAGGTTGTGCTGACAAGAAAAAAGTTTGCAGCAATAGCGCGGCGCCCTAAAGCAAATTTCAACGTTTTTTAGTCGTTGCCGGTTGCACCTTGGGCGCGAGCAAAGCCCAGCTTTAGCGCCGATTTTACGTTTGCCGCTGGGTTATCTTCTGGGTGTAAATGCGGCAACTACCTGCTGCTGTGCACTGTGAAGCTTACACCGAAGCGGTCGGGCGCGAATTGCTTTGGGTCGGACCCGCTAACTGGAAAGGCACGATTGAGAACGCCTGGTTTTGCTCATACAGTCGGACCACCTCTTGCAGCGTAACGGCGACAAAAGTTGCCGGAACGGCCGAGCGCCTGGGCTGGAAAGTGGCCAGCAAACGGTCAAGACACAATACTAGCCATTCGCCTTTGGCAAAAAAGTCGCCTAACAATGCTCGGTTATATAGCCACATTTGCAGACAAGTGGCCGCAGCATGTAAACCACAATAACCTTTGGCCAGTTCAAACATGGCCGGCGATTTGTAAACCGTGCGGCCGCCTGCATGAATCAATGCCTGCACGCTACGGTCTGTTTCATTGATTTGTTCAAATACTTCATGCGCCAACCGCCTAATTGCCTCGACTACATCCGTCGCGCTGTCCGCTGCCTCGTTCAAATAATCAAGTTGCGTTAAGGCAATTTGCATACCTTGCAAAACATCGTCTTGCCCACGATTGGAGAGGGTCAGGCGGTTTGCCGCAAATTCGGGCAGCGGCTGGGCTAAGGAAAAGAGCGCTTCCAGGCGCAGACGCAACGGTTCGGCCTGGCCAAAATCGATTTTTCGCCTGTAGGCAAATAGCGAGGATATCTGCGAGCAGATAACACTCAGATTGACGACTGTACTGCCGTCGAATAAACTTATAACACCACTATCGCGGATTAGTTTCTGAAAGATACCTGAGTTGTGCTCTTCCCGCAAATAGTAGCGAGCACCAAGCACAATAGACAGATCGCGGATTAGATGCTCTGCGGTAGTGGGCACAAAATACTTAACGATGGCCGACCAAACGCTAAATTGTTCCGGCACAATATGCAAGCCGCGCGCGGCGGCCAAACTGGCGCAATCAGCAATTAACAGGTCGATAAACGCATAGGCCAGGGTGTTTTGCACATTAGGGATGGCGACGACAGTGTCACCATAAAGTTTGCGTGCTAAGGCAAAGGCCAAGACCGTGCGCAACGCGTTGTCGGCGGCCCCTAAAGCAAAACCAGCACACATCGTACGCGTGATCATCAAGCCAAGCAAAGCGACTTCTAGCCCTGCACCCGTTTGCCCAATCCGCGCCGCCGCCGGCAGCTGACAATCCCGAAAATCAATGCCACTGATGTCCGCCCCCCGAATGCCGTGCGTCTTCACTTTGGGTAGATAGGTGTACGTTGCCGGATCGAGCTGCTGCTTGTCAACGAGAAACAGCGAAAAACCGCGCGCACCGCCCGCGGGGTCTGTCCGCGCAAACACCGTTAAGGCGCGGGCGCGCGTACAGTTATTGATCAGCCATTTCTCGCCGGTCAAGCGATAGCCATCCTCGCCGGTCTGCGCTAGATTTTGTTCGATCGCCTGCACATCACTGGCCAGCACATCGCTCCCGTGTAAGCGTTCGGTCAAGGCAAAGGCCATCAACTGATTTTGTTTGATCAACTGCGCCACCACGCGTTTTTGTTCGTCGCTGCCAGCCAACCAAATATGAACAGACCCCAGATAGGTTTGCCCGAGCGCGACGGCAACCGTCAGATCGCGCCGCGCAAGCACCCGCAAGAGCGAGAGAGCTTCCTCAAAAGAATGCAACTTGCCACCGTACGCCGCTGGAATGAAATAATCAAATAGCCCCCAACGGTACAAAAAATTACAAATCTCTTCTGGAAAGGCTTCCTGCTCATCTAATGCTATCTGATGTTGAAAAGAAAACAAATTCTGCGCATCTAGTGGGTTTCCTAGCGCGTGTTCGAGTACCTCGGCGGTGCGATATGCGTCAAGCGGTACAACGGTCATGCGTAAGCCTCTCCCGATACTGGATTGTGTGGATAGAAAAATAAGTAAAAATCGCACTGCTCAGCGAGCCGATAACGGGGCTGCGCCGCGGATATATCACAGTTCTTTGTGCCTTTTAACATGTACTCTTTCTGGCTATTTTTCGCAAATTTATAATTCGTAGATTGAGCAATCATGGGCCCCTACTGTGCCTGGTAAATGTTGATTGAGACTGCATGAAAGCCATATCCCGTAGGGGCGCCCAAGGGGCCCCCGGTCGGGCGGGAACCCAACAACCAAGTGTATCATCAGCTTCTTCCGCCCGATTGCGTGCCCGCCTATACGCTCAGAATGCCCTGCGCAGACGGGCGCGCAATCGGCAGCGAAGGTGGTTTGAGGTTTATCCAATATGCGGGCGCCGCCGACCTGGGCGCCCTTTGGGCACCCCTACGATGATCAACAGGCACTTGCTATCGGTATAGGTCAAGCTTCCCCCGTCCCCCGGTCCGTTATTCCATTTTTACACTTTCTTTACACTGTCCCCCTGTTTTTTTGACGCCGCTTTGACCTCCTTTCTGTTTTAATGTTGCTTATTAGAATACAGTGCGTATACAAAACAGAAAGGTGATTTATGTTCAAGGCAATGCAAGCTGGTGTAGCAAAACAAACGGGCAACGGTGCCAAAGTGATTGTGGCAACTTCCGTTATGCTCACCTTTATTTCTTTTTGGCGCGCAGCGGCCATCGTGCTCAACGATCTGGGCTCGTCGGCATTTTATGTCGGTGGCATCGCTGAACAGGCCGTAGGGCGCGCAGCTCCCTGGTTTATTCTAGGGGTGATGCTCTTTTCCTATGCCGTACGCGCCGTCTATGTCGAATCCTGCGCCATGTTTACGCGCGGTGGCGTCTATCGGGTTGTCAAAGAGGCGATGGGCGGCACGCTCGCCAAGATGTCGGTCTCGGCCTTAATGTTTGACTATATTCTGACCGGCCCCATCTCGGGCGTTTCTGCCGGCCAGTACATCATCGGGCTGATTGCCCAGACGGCCACCTATATGGGCTACGCCTGGGCGCCGTCGAAGGACACGACCAACTTGCTGGCCGCGCTCATTGCGATTTTGATCACCGGTTATTTCTGGTGGCGCAATACGAAGGGCATCCATGAATCGTCGGATGATGCGTTAAAGATCATGGTTGCGACCACAGCGATGGTGGTGATCATGATCGTGTGGAGCAGCGTCACGATTCTGAGCCAGCCAGACAAGCAACGCCTGCCCCCGGCGCCGATTCCACAGAATCTTAGTTACAATCGTGATGCGATTGGTTGGATGCCCGCGCTGGCCCCCGGCAAGTTTTATGAACTGCCGAAAGCAGCCGCAACGGAGGCTAACCCAACGGAGGCTAACCCAACGGAGGCTAACCCAACGAAGGCTAACCCAACCATGGTCACTGAGCCGCGTTTCGGGATTTTGCCGAATGCGGGCATGCTGTTTGGCCTGATTGGTCTGTTGATCGCCTTTGGCCATTCATTTCTGGCGATGTCGGGTGAAGAGTCGCTGGCGCAAGTGAACCGTGAACTGGAATATCCCAAGCACAAGAACTTGATGCGCGCGGGCATGGTGATTTTCGTCTATTCATTGCTCTTTACGTCACTGGTTTCGTTTTTTGCCTATGCCATTATCCCAGATAACGTACGGTCGCTCTACTATGACAATTTGATCAGTGGCATTGCCATGAATGTGATCGGCCCCTTGCCGCTGAAGCTGATCTTCCAAGCCTTTATCGTAATTGTCGGCTTCTTGATGCTGGCCGGCGCGGTCAATACCGCCATTATCGGTTCCAACGGCGTGCTCAACCGCCTGAGCGAAGATGGCGTGTTAACCGACTGGTTCCGCGCCCCGCATCATAAATATGGCACGACCTTTCGCATGATTAACCTGATCGTCGTCTTACAAATGGTCACCATTATTGGCTCGCGTGGCAATATTTACACGCTGGGCGAGGCCTATGCTTTTGGTGTGGTCTGGTCGTTCGCCTTTAAGGGGCTGGCGATGTTGGTGTTGCGCTTTAAAGATAAATCACCGCGCGAATGGAAAGTACCTTTGAACATCAACCTCGGTGGCAATGAACTCCCGATTGGGTTGGGGTTGATCGCAACGCTGCTCTTTATGATCGCGGGTGTTAATTTGGTCACCAAGCAGGTGGCGACCGTCAGTGGTCTGGCGTTTACGTTGATTTTCTTCATCATTTTCTTTGTATCCGAACGAATTAACGAACGCCAACGGGGTGGGAAAGCGCACGAAGAGATGGATCAATTTCGTCTGCACCCGCAAGAAGATATTTCGCCCGCCACCGTGGGCATTCATCCAGGCAGCACCATTTGTCTGGTGCGCGATTTCAACACGCTGGCGCATGTTAAAACTGCACTGGATCTGACGCATACCGGCAAAAAGGATTTAGTCATGATGACGGTGCGCGTGCTTAGGGGGCCAGACTCTGGCTATGCCAATATCCCGCATGAGCAACTGTTCACCACCTATGAGCAGAAATTGTTCAGTAAGGTGGTGGCGTTGGCGGAAAAAGTGGGCAAGCACGTCAATCTGTTGGTTGTGCCGTCATCGGATGTTTTTCAGGCGATCGTGCGCGTGGCGGCCCAATTAGATTCTAGTGACATTATTGCTGGCGCTTCATCGGTGATGGCGCCTAGTGAACAGGCGCGCTTGTTAGGCCAGGCTTGGGAGCAATTGCCCGATAAACCACAAAATTCGGTGCGCTTCCGTGTGATTGGCCCCGACGGCAAAATCGATGATTTCTATCTGGGCGCGCACCAACCAAACTTGACCGAGGTCGATGTAGAACGCATTCATCGCCTGTGGTTGGCGCTAACTAGCATACCCGGCAACGAAAGTTTGCATCATCGCGAGATTATCGAGATGGCCGTGCGCCGGCTCGAAGATGATGTTAATGGGTTTGAAGGCGAAGAGCTAGCCTGCCATCTAGCCAATCATCTGACGCTACCTTTGCAACCGGCTAGCCTATCTAACCAAGTCGAGCCGAGCAGACAGGCAACGACAATTAACTCATAGAGCAATCAAATAAACGCCATACAATTGAGGAGCAGGCACGCCTTCGTGCCGCGCCCAAGCGGCTCCCGAGTCGCACGCGGCGTGCTCCCTGCTCAATTCTATGCCTTTTAAACGATTTGTCTATCAGCTCATTGAAAAGTCAAGCACCATAGCGGCCAATCGTAGACCGGGCAAAGGTTCGGACAAATCAAGTAACTTGGATTTGATTTGATCCAACCCTTGCCCGGTTTTGTGTTATAATGGCGCCAGGTGTTTGATGAACAATGACTAAATACTCTGTTGAGCGAGATGCGCCAGCCGCGCATGAACGAATTCAAGAACAAGCCCAGCCGCGCGGTAACCTGAAAATTTTCTTCGGTGCAGTGGCTGGCGTGGGCAAAACCTACGCGATGCTTGAAGCCGCCCACGAACGTCAAACCGAAGGGGTTGATGTTGTCGTCGGCTATGTAGAGACGCATCACCGCCCCGAAACCGATGCTTTGCTGGCCGAATTGCCGCAACTCCCGCCGCGCTGGGTGGATTATCGGGGCGTCATGTTGCGCGAGTTTGATTTGGATGCCGCCCTGCAACGCCGCCCAGGCTTGATCTTGGTTGATGAATTGGCGCATACAAACGCAACGGGGCTGCGCCATACCCGGCGCTGGCAGGACGTGGAAGAGTTGTTAACGGCGGGGATTCATGTTTATACCACGGTCAACGTCCAGCATCTGGAAAGTCTGAACGACGTGATCGCCCAGATCACGAATGTGACGGTGCACGAGACCATTCCTGACCGCATGTTGGCCGAAGCCGATGAAGTGGAACTGCTCGACCTTTCGCCTGACGAACTGCTGCAACGCCTGCGTGACGGTAAAGTCTATATGCCCGAGCCGGCCGAGCGCGCCTTGCGCAATTTCTTTCGTAAAGGCAATTTGATGGCGTTGCGCGAATTGGCCTTGTTACGGACCGCCGATCGCGTTGATGCCGAGATGCAGCGTTACCGGCAGGATCACGCGATCCCCACCACCTGGCCCACCCAGGAGCGCCTGTTAATTGGCATTGGCCCCAGCCTGCTCTCGGCCCGTCTGGTGCGGGCCACCCAGCGCATGGCAACGCGCTTACATGCGACCTGGTTGGCGGTCTATGTCGAAACGTCTGCCCACCTTCGCCTGTCCGCCACCCAACGCGAACAAGTGCTCCAAAATTTACGGTTGGCCGAAAAGTTAGGCGCAGAGATTGTCACCCTGAGTGGCACCAAAGTCAGTGAAACGATTGTGCACTACGCCCGCCAACGCAACGTGAGCAAGATTGTGGTCGGTAAGCCAGAACGCCCGCGCTGGCGCGAATGGCTTTTCGGTTCGGTGGTGGACGAATTGGTGCGCAGCAGCGGCGAGATCGATGTATATGTGATCAACGGCGAACAGAGCGAACGTACGCCGTCTCGCCCTTTGCGGCTTGCACGCATCAGCCAGTGGTCGAGCTATGGCAAGGCGTTGCTAATCGTCGCTCTCTGCACCGGCCTCGCGACGCTGCTCTTTAATGATCTAGATTTATCGAATCTAGCCATGCTTAACTTATTGGGCGTCACTTTTGTGGCTTTTCGCTATGGGCGTGGGCCGTCCTTTTTTGCTGCTTTGCTCAGTGTCGCCGCCTTCGACTTTTTCTACGTGCCACCCTATCTCAGCTTCGAGGTGGCTGATGTACAATACTTTGTCACCTTTGGTGTCATGTTGACCGTCGCCTTCTTGATCAGCACACTGACAGTCCAAATTCGCACCCAGGCCGACGCCGCCCGCCGCCGTGAACGGCGTACCTCTGCACTCTATGCGATGACGCGCGAAATGGTTAGCAAGCGCGGCTTGGAAAACCTGACGCAAATCGCCATTCATCATATCAGCGATGTGTTTGCCGGACAGACGGCCATTTTTTTGCCCAACGCGCAGGGCAAATTAGTCGCACAGGCTGGTTCTACCCTGCCAGCGGCGACGACAGAAGAGGAACTTGCGGCTGCACAGTGGGTCTTCGAGCACAGGCAGATGGCTGGCGCCAACACCGATACGCTACCAGATGTCAGCGCCACGTATTTGCCATTGCAAGCAACGCGTGGCGGTTTGGGTGTGCTCGCCGTGCAACCCGCCGATTTGCAACGTCTGCTCGATCCTGAACAGTTGCATCTGTTAGAAACCTTCGCCAATCAAACTAGCGTGGCGATTGAGCGGGCCTACTTGGCTGAAGAAGCCCAGACTGCACTGCTCCAGGTCGAAACCGAACGGCTGCGTAATTCGCTGCTCAGTTCCGTCTCGCATGATCTACGGACGCCGTTGGCTTCGATTACGGGCGCGGCCAGTATTTTGCTAGACGATGAAGCCGTGTTAGCGCCCGCTGCGCGGCGCGATTTGGCCGCAACAATTTCTGAAGAATCGGAACGACTCAATCGTTTGCTGAGTAATTTGTTGGAAATGACGCGCCTGGAGGCGGGTGCGGTGCACGTGCATAAAGAATGGCAACCGTTGGAAGAAGTGATCGGCGCAGCGCTAAATCGACTCGATGCGCGGCTGCGAAATCGTACGCTTATGGTTCAGTTGCCGCCCGACTTGCCGTTGGTTCCGCTCGATGGCGTGCTGATTGAGCTAGTGCTGATCAACTTGTTGGAGAATGCGCTCAAATATACCCCACCCGCTACGCCGCTTGAGATTTGTGCCAAGCATGACGGTTCAGACATCGTTGTCACCCTAGCGGATCATGGCGCTGGCTTGCCGCCCCATGCCATCGAGCGCATCTTTGATAAATTCTATCGGGCTCGTCCCAAAGAAACCCCCAACGGTTCAGGCTTGGGCCTGGCGATTGCACGTGGCATGATCGAGGCGCACGGTGGGCGAATCTGGGCCGAAAATCGGCGCGATGGAACGGGGGCCATTTTTTCGTTCACGCTGCCGCTTGAGGGTGAACCACCCATTCTGGAGGGGTAGGGAGGGGTCAACTGTTACGTTAATGATTGGCATAGGACTGACGAATAGTTAATTGTGAATAATTCATAATTAATGGCTTAACGATGAACCCCTGCTGGGCCTAGACCCCTCCCGTTTCCTGGCAGGGAGGGGTCTAGGCCCAGCAGGGGTGAACGAAGTAACTTGTCTTGTCCCCAATCAGTTCCCGCCCCGGCTGGGCTTAGCTTTACCCACAAGGAGGCGGGGGATGAAAAGCGAGAAAAGCGATGACGCCTGGTCACCATCGTTTTTGCGAGCGAGCAGGTGGCATGGATTGTTTATAAAGCGTATTGAGTTCATGGGGCGCCAGGATCGTGGAAGCGGGTGCGTCTGGGGCAGTGCGCGCCAGAAAGGTCAGCCAGAACAGGTGCCAGGCAATGATGGAAAACAAGGCAATCAGGGGCATGAGGCGTTGGTTGGGAGGCGCCTGTTCAATGCGCCAAGCGGATTTGAGAATTTTGGGCATCTCAATTTGCCAGCGCTGACAATACCGCCGATCCGCTCGCCAGAGTCATCAAAGGCGGCAACGGCGACGGTGGTCAGGCGCAGCCAGCCGCGTGGCTCAAGCGCGGCAAGGGGGCAACTTCCTGGATCAAGCGGCCATAGCGGGCCAGCTGACGGCGCCCATGCTGGGGTGCTTTGAGGGTCAGCGCGGTAGCGCTGGGCGTTTCGCCACGTGAACCTTCAGATGACCACGGATGGGTTGCTTTTCGAGCACCGGCCAGCGCGGGTGCCCTTCGGATGCGACTTCCGGTTCACAAACAGCACGGTTTTGCGCAGCCCGCATCAGCAAGTCGGTCTTGAACGGCCGGGCCTGCTCGAAGCGTTCAAAGCGGTCGGCGTCGCCGCCGCTGATCAGGGGCGTGTTGGCCGGTTTGTGCTGCCCGCTCTCGCGCAAGGCCACCAGCCATTTGTAACGCTCTTTCGCTGTGCGCGGTTGTTGGCCGCGCACAGTGGGTGTCAGCTATTTCGGGGTTTGGTTGCGCGACCCCATCGGTTGACTTAACACGCCCACTGGTCACCAGGACCAGATGCATCACCATCCGGCGAAGATGCTGGTGTGGCATCCCAATCGAAGTTCGCTCTCCTGGTAATTCATTAGAAGAGATGAAAAACAAGCGAAAGCTCCACTTCGAGGTTGGTGCAATTGAAGTCTGGATTTGTGATGCAAAAGGTAATATGAAGTTTTACGATCAAAGCGGTGAAATATCTACTTCTGTGCTCGTTCCCCAATTTCCGAAAACTATTGCCATCTAGCTTGCGCATCTGCTCTCCCTGCCTCGGGGAGCGGGAGCCGATTGGGCGCGGGTGGGGTTAATTGTCATAATCTCTACTGCACCTGCTGGAATTCCCCACCCTTCACCTGATAAATCCAGATTTTAGGATTGGCTAAATCGCCGTCCTGTTCGTAGGTAAGTGCGTTGAGCAGCGTGTTCAGCGCCCCACTGTGCAAAGCCTGCACAATCGCGCTGGCGTCGAGCTTGTTGGCTTTCTGCACACCATCGGCCAGCACTTGCATCGCCACATAACCGTTGATCGAGAAATTATCGGGATTCCGGTATTCCACCGCTTGATAAGCCTCAAACCATTTGGCATCGGCCACATTATGGGGGCTGGGCGCAAACGCGCTGACATAAAGCCCCTCAGCTGCCCCGCTGGATTCATCAATAGTCGTCGAAACAAACGCACCGTCGCTCGCTAGCATGGGCAAATTGATGCTGCCGTCTCTTAATGCGCTGCGCAGAAAGGCCGTTTCGATCTCGTAGCCGGCGTAGAAAATGGTATCCGCATTGACGGTTTTGACCTGAGCCACTTCCTTGGCAAACCTCGTTTGCCCTTCCTTCACTTCAATGTTGCTTGCAATCGCCGCGCCGCGTTGCCCTAATTCTTTGATGATGGTTTCTGCCAAGCCTTTGCCGTAGGGACTGTCATTATGTAGGATGGCAATCCGTTTTCCATTGAGTTTCTTGACCAAAAAATCGGCATCCACCACGGCCTGTACACTGTCATTGGCGTTGACGCGAAAGAAATTCGTGTAGCCACGCTTGGTTAGACTTTGTTCGGAGGCGGTCGGTGTAATCACGACAATTGGCATATCCTTGTAATGTTCCATCGTCGCCAAGGTCTGGCCACTGTTCATGTGGCCGATCACGCCCAAGACATGTTCGCCAGCGCTCAGTGCTTGTTGGACTTGTTCCACCTGTTTCAGCGCGACATCGTTGTTCGATTCATCGTCCAGCGCACGCACGACAATTTTATAACCGAGCAGGCCACCGGTGCGATTAAATTCTTCGGCAGCCAACTTTACGCCACCCGCTATGGCCTGACCAGCGTTGGCCTGTACACCACTCAAGGGCACGGCGACAAAGACAATCGCTTCACCTTTGGTGGGGGTTTTGCTGCCGCCACCACACGCCGTGATCAACAGGCTGATGGTGAGCAAGATTGTAAGCAGAATTTGTTTGCGCATTCGTTTCCTCGCAGGGGAAGTAGTCATTGGTAAGTGGTAACGCAATATGATCAAGTTAACAAGGAGAGATTAGGAGATTGGAGCCTAGGCATGATCAATCTCTAATCTCTTAATCTCATTGCGTTACCACTTACGCTTAATTACTTGCCAATTCCTTTGGTGTTGTAATCGTACACTTCGTTGATACTGCTGACCAGATCGTTCAAACGGTCCACCTGTTCGCGAATGTCTGCTTGTAGGCGTTCGGCCCGACCACTCTCGACCCCTTGGGCGTCCACCAGTTGCACCTGGCTATAAATGGTGGCCAGTGCGGTCAGGCTTTGGTCCATTTGGAGGGCGGCTTGTTGCATGCGCGTGTCCAGCTCACGCAAGCTCTGCCAATGTTTGCCTTTGCTGGTGAGCACAGCTTGGAGCTGTTGTTTCACCGCCGGATTGTTCTCTTGCCGCAGTTGCGCGTTGAGTTGTTCGATCTCCTTCGGGACCGCGGCGCGTTCGCGCGTCAAGAGATCGTCGGCGCGATAGGCGTCTAAACGGACAGCCAATTGATAGATATTGCTCAGCCAATTGGTAATCTGGTTAGCGGTCTCTTCTAATTTATCACGGATTAGACCCGGCCGCTGCTTGCGAACCTGCATTTCAATCCGTCGCTGATATTCGAGCCCATTGTCAACCTGTTGGCGCAAATTTTTGTCTTTGATCGCGCGCGAATCGAACTGTTCCTGAAATTGGTTGAGCAGCACGCGCGCATTGGTTTCGGCGTCGATCAGGCTGGAATAGACGAGGGCAACCACGCCCACGATCCCAAGTAGCGGCCACCCAAAGGCCGGCCACCAAGGAAAAGGCTTGCGCAACAGAAAGGTTAGTACAATCGTCACCGCGACGACAATCGCGCTTTCCCAGCGGAAAATTGCGTATTGTAGAACAACACTTTGGGCTTTAGTTTGAAGCTCAGTGCGAATAGTAGCCATAGGAATCAAGTTGCGATTTTTGATTGACGAGGTTGGTTCGACGGCCTAGTTGCGTCTACTTTCAACTTATAGAGAAAACAAATAGAAATCATCTAATCGAGGAGGTCGCATTCTCTAATGCCGTCTCCGCATGGTATGAGATTTAAATGTTTCCTCTATTAGAACCGTTGAAAATAGACGCAACTATATCAGCGAGACTATTTCGTCAATCAAAAATCGTCAATCGTCAATTAGAAATAGGTTGAAATAATCCGGTACAGCTCTTCAATGTCGGTCTCGTCGGCACGGCGGAATTGGCCGTTGCCGATCTGGGCCATACTGCTCAAAATGTTCTCGTCGGCGTCGCTGCCAAAGCCAATCGTGAAAATCACCAGGCGCGTGTTGGGCTGGCTGCCGATCAAAGTGCGTAAGTCTTCCAGATTGTAACGACTTTCATTTTCGATCCCGTCGGTCATGACGACAATCGCGTTGATTGCCTTGCTGTCACTCTGGGCTTGCAAATCGGCGACTGCATTGTAAACGGCGTCGATCAAGGCGGTGCCACCTTCAGCCTTCATGCGACCAATCTGATTGAGGGTGTCGGCGCGGACGTTATCATCCATTACATGCAAAGGCGTAAAATTCTTGGTGCCGCTGCCAAACTCGACGATGCCAACCCGGTCGTGCGTACCTTTGATCTGCCCAACGAACGACTTTAGTGCTTCCTGCGCCCGGCTCAATTTGCTGCCTTCCATGCTACCGCTGGTATCGACAACCAGATAAACATTGGTCGGTCGCTTGGCGTAATACCAGAAGTTTTGCACCACGTCCACCACCGCTGGCGAAGGCATTTGCAAGGTCGTCTGTGGCTGATGCCAGTCAACCGCATCGGTGTTAGTAAAGGGACTGCCGGCGGCATCCAGTTTGATCTTCAAATCAGCCGGGCGATAACCAGCGGCTAGCAATGCCTGCTGTGCATCGGAACCGATCAGGAATTGCGCAAACGCTTGAAAGGTCAATTGTTGGTTGTTGGTCACCGCACGTTCGCCAGGGCGACTGCTATCTAACTCTAGTAAGGCCAGCGGATGATCCGTCCACAATGTACCCTCCGCTGGATAAATTGCCACCAGCCGTTCTCCCTTGCCGGCGCGATTCCACTCAATCACGGTGCGTTCCTGGGCCACAAAGGCATCCAAGAAATTGCGACCTTGGCTGGCCAGACGCTGAGTGATCACTTCTTCGCCTTCGCCATAAAAGCGGACAGTCGATTCGACCGCCTGCACATAATCAAGTGTTTTTTGCGCAGTTGCGGCCTGTTCGGTCAGGCCGCGGGTCAACCCGGCGCCGGCGTAAAATTCGGCCAGCGTGGCAAGCAAGCCGCTGGCGTTATTCGTGCTCGGATGATTCCACTTAAAATTGGGATCTTGCGTCGCCTTGCGCTGAATATCTTGCCATCCAATCGGTTTATTCGGCCAACCTAACTCTTTGGCTACACTTTCCCAGGTGGCGATCACCACGGGGCTGACGGCATAACGAATGGCCGTACCGCTGCGTCGTTCGCCGATCGGGAGCGCTTGGCTATCCTTGGCTTCACCCAACTGTTTAGTCCACGCTTGCTCCAAGCGGTCTAGCCATAAACTGCTGTCGGGGGCAATCGCCTGAAAATTAGGCGCTTTGAGCGCGGCTTGCACCATTTTTTCTGGTTCTAAGGCGACGACATGCACCGTCATCGACTTTTTGTCAGGTGTCTGTTGATTTTGACTGTTATAACGATTGGCTAAATTCTCTAACACGGGCGCCATCACCGGCGACACCGCAATCGTGAGGTCGGCGCTGTCCGCCGCCCAAGCGGGCAAGCTGGGCACCGCTGTTGCTTGATTGCTATTGCCCGAAAATTTGCCAACCACCCAAGTGGCTGCGCCGATCACGCCGGAACCACAGACGATCATACTGAGCAAGAGCGTCCCAATCACAACCCAAATGATCGTGTTACGGTTGGCCGGTGACGGCGGTCGCTTGGGCGAACGTGGGTCAAACTGCGACTTTTGGCTCATGATGTTTACCTCTTGGCGACGTTTAGATCAAACCAGCGTAACAAGGTCAGCAGGGCGTCCCGATCCGGGCTGCGCATCGCCGTGGTGCGCGGCACCACCGATTGTACACCGCGCGCTTTCCACTTGATAAAGAGACTGTCGGGCGTCGCGTCGACCGCAATATTCGAGTTGGCCGGGCGCAAACCATAGACCAATGCTGCCTTTTGTTGATCGTCGGTCAAAAGAAAACGCTCAAAAGCAAGCGCGGCGTTCTTTTTCAGCGCGCTGGTTTCCGGTCCCACCCAGACAGTAAATGGGAAGTCAAACCAGGTGACATATTTCGGGTAATAAATGTTCAGCGGGTCTGCCCAACGCGTCAGAATGCCCTGCATGTTTTGCAGTAAATCACTCTCCAACAATTGACCACCGTCGCCCACACTGTAACCGAACAGGGCAAAATCTTCCGATGTATACGCGCTGGCGCTGCTAAAATCAGTGACCGCGCCCATCAGTTGCCCCAGCCACGCCTGAAACTCTGGCTTGGTAATATCGGCGACCGTGATATCGGTGCGATTGTAATATTCGCCGGCCATCGCAATCATAGCCGCCAGACCGCCCACATTTTTGCTAGGATTCGGCACCACCAACTTAAAATAACCCCACTTGGGATCGCCGCCCAAGTCAGGCCAGCCGCCTTTGGCCGTCGCCGCATCGTGAATGGTGGACCAGTCAATCGCACCAAACTTTTTCTCTAACACCTTGCTGCGGCTGTCATAGAGACCCCACACAAACAGACTGATCGCAATCGGGCGGGCGCGATATTCACCATCGGTCAGAAAGACATCGCGGCCCAGTTTTTCCTTGTAGGAAGCGTTGGCTAACTCAACCAGATAGCGGCTGTCGGGAATCCACGCTGTAGGAAATTCTTCTAATTTGGCGCGGTCGGCTGCACTGAGCGTCGCCGGGTCGGTATCCGCGGGCAAAGCGCCATAATCGTTGCGGTCCCAGTGGCTCAAAGCGGTCAGACCATCGGCGGCAACAATATCGACCTTGACCGGTACGCCGTCCACTGTGTTGTTCCCCTTGTTGAAAGCCTCCGCCGCGTTGCGCACCCACGGCTCGATTGGCAACGCAACCAGAATGCGTACGGTCACGCTCGCGGGCTTATCAACGGTCAGTCCCACATCGGCGCTTTGGGGGTTGGCGGCGCGAATGGCTAGCGAAATGCCAACAATCAGGATGGCAATGCCAACAATAGCGCCAAAAATAATACGTGTGCGGTTCATGGAATGGCTCGCTCACTAGACATTATCCGCAGCGGGCGTGAAGTCTGCGGAAGAATAATAAACAGTTATACCAAAGTCAATCTGGAAAGCGGAGACTTAGACCCCACCTAGCCTCCCCCTACTGGGGAGGAACTAATCCTTCGTCTTCGTCGTGACGGTTCCCTCCCTTGCTAGGGGAGGGTTAGGGTCACGGCCATTAAGATAAGGATCGTGCAGCGCACGGCGGCCTGATCTTCCCGTGTACACTCAATCCCATCCGCCGTGCGCTGCACGCAATCAGGTCCTTACCTTAATGGCCGTGAGGGCTCGAGTGGGTAAGTCTCCGCTTTCCAATTCGACATCAGTTTAGTAGTAAACAGTGTTCAGCCAACCGTAAGTAGTCGTGGATCATCCAACATCTGCTTGTGGCTGACTGAACACTGCGAGAAACGGTCTGAAAAGTCCACCGCGCCCAGTGGCGGGTGCCCATTTGGGCGCGATTCGGCGTCTAGTATGCAAAACCGCGCCCAGAGAGGGCTCCCGAAACGGGTTGACATCTGGATTTAACGTGTTTCAATACGTTTTTTATAGTTGGCAGCGAATGAATTCGCTGCCAAGCTGACCTTTTAGACAGTTTCTAACAAGGATGCGTCGGCGTCTGAATCGACTAGACTTTTACTGCGTCAAGCCCAACTTCTGCTTGCGCTCGGCTAGTTGATTGTCGATGGCGCTGCGGTTGAGCACATCGTCCATCTGCTGGTCCAGGCTGGCGGTGCGCATTTCGCTGGCGCTGTTGGCCTTGTCCAAGCGGGCGTAGATGCCATCGGCAATGCGCTTGATGTCGCTGTCGCCGGAGCCCATCAAGTCGTCCAGGCTTTTCATCGCCTTGACCGTCGTCTCCTTGCTCTTCGCCAGATCGAGGAGCGCTTGCAATTGTTCGCGTTCCTGCTTCATGGTCGCCAAGCGGGCTTCCAACTTGACTTTTGCATCGAGCAAACTCTGGTATTCCGTCTGCTGTTGTTTGGCCTGGGTTTGATAGGTATTGAGCAACTTGTTGGTGCTGTTCAACTGGCTTTGGGCCGCGACTGCCGCACTTTCGTTGCCATTTTTTAAGAACGCATCAATGGCTCGATCCAGTTCGCTGGCCTTGGCCTGTTGCTCCACCAAACGGCGGCTGATGCTCTTGACCTCGCCGCCTACGGTCGAAGCTGCATCCTCTAATTCGGCCAGATTGTTTTCTACATTGCGAATATACTGCTCAATCACAGCCGTGCTGTTGCTCTGCAAGGCGTTATCAATCATCGAATGCAAGTTGGCCGAAATCAGAGTGGAAACTTTTTCTAAAAGGGATGCCATGGTTATTTATCTCCTATCGCTGCTAAAGTGAACTTTGTCTTGTTAAAATTAATTTGTAGATCCAACCGCCAAACTTATACGTATTGGAGCCAGGTTTTGTTTTAATCTCATGTGCCTGTTTTCATTGTTTGAGATGTCATTATTATAGCAGGCGGCTGGCTAATCACCATGACATGAGGCTGACAATAACCGGTTAAATGCTGACATTGCCAAATTTGCGCATCCATCATTGAGTCGCCCTCATCCATTGCGTAGACAAGATAGAGGTGGAGCGCATACGGCTAAGGCTGTGAGAATATGCTTCAGTCAACGGAGCGAGGATGGAGCACCAAGTTCGGTTGACAGTCCAACAGAGTGCGCTGCACGTACGCGTAAACCCTCACCAATGGCAACCGAACCTAGGGGTATGACTACTTAATTTTTAGAAAGGTGGATTTGGGTATTAGAGCATGCCCAAATCCACCTTTCTAAAAATTAAATGGCCGCTCTCCTAGTAATCTGCCGAATTTCAGGAACCGCCCATGGAATAGGCCGTAAAGCGAAAATTGCCCATCGCTATCCACGCGCTTCTATGATCATCGCCAGAATCTTTTCGGCCTCATCCTTGAAGCCGCTCGTGCGAAAACCAAGGATTTTTTCCAGATCTTCGCGCGTCGTCGGGGCAGTTTGCGCAATCGATTTGATCAACGTATTGCCGGCGACCAGATACGGCTTGGAGCGCTCCGTAATCGCCTTTTTCTGGCGAAATTCCTGCAATTTTAAGAAGATGCGGCGCTCTACCTGCGGCGTTACAGAAGGTAACTTTTCCTGGATTTTTTGTTTGATGTCTTCGGCCGTCTGGGCCTGGGTTTCGCGTTGGGTGTTCAACAACGTTGTATCCCCCGTTTGGAGCGGATTTAGCTTGATCAGATCCAAAATCGTTGGCCCGTAGTATTGCATGCGTTGCGCCCCCATGCCTGGCAAGGCCGCCAGTGCTTCAATCGTTTGCGGCCGTGTCTCGGCAATCCGCAACATGAGTTCGTTGCTCATGATCACATAGGGGGGCTGGCCCAGTTCTTCGGCGCTGCGTCGACGCCAGAGCCAGAGTACTTTTTGCAACGCCGTATATTTATCGCCTTCTTCGGGCAAATCGATCGCTGCACTCACCGGCATTTCCGGCGCATCGCCCATCTGGCCCAGTTCCGGGTGTTCGGTCAGCCAGAGTTCGCCTTCTGTTCGCCCGCGCGTCGTTGGGGCCAGCACCATATAGCCCTGGCGTTCATACTGACGCAGCCGATTGTCCGCCAGCAGTTCGTCAATGTAATTCAAAATAGTCTCTTCGCCAAGCCCTTTCAGCCGGCCATGATGGCGCGCCTTATCGGGGGTCACCGGTGAACGCAAGCTGCCGGCCAGGATGCGCGCCAATCCACCACGACCAACCGGTTTCGGTAAACTGATCAGACAATCGATGAGCATCGGTTCAATATCGGCGTCATCTGGTACATGGAGCGGCGCTTGATTGGCGGCGGGTAGCTCAGGGCGGATGCCGGTGCAATTGTCGCACACCACGCAGTGGTTGCGCGGTGGGCTGCCAAAATGGGCGCTGATATAGCCATGCCGACAGGTCTCGGCGGTCGCATAACCGATCATCTCATCGATCCGCCGCTGTGCGACGGCGTTGGATTGGGTGAGCAGACGCTCCAAACGCTGGCGCAGATCAGCGGGGCGGGGCGGTAAATCAATCAACATGGCGCGCTTGCCGCTCTTGAGCGTGAGATAACCGGCCACTTCCCAGTCCAATAAAAGCGCCTCGGCCTCATGGAGCGACCATTGCATAAAGCCCGCAATATCAACCATTTTGAAAACGGCGTTCTGGCCGGGACCCAGCGCCAACCCTTTGAGCAGATAGATGAATTCTTCGTCTTTTTTCGCCGCATCGGATAATTTGCGCCCAATCGCAATTTCGATTTCTTGTGGAATATCAAAACTGCGGCTGAGCAATTCCGCACGCTCTAACATGCTGACCGACACGCGCACGGTGGTTTCGTCGGCGTTGAGCACCTGTTGCAAACGCCGCGCGTCCACCGGGCCACTGGCCGGTTGCGTGTTGTGGATGATGGGTTGCACAGGATTCTCTGCGACCAGCTTAGACTCCGCCTCTGCGCCTGTATCGTCATTGACTGGACCGTCAATTTGGAGTTCTGCCACATTATGAACTTCCACCCCAAGCTGTGTGGCGATGGCGGCGTAGACTTTTTCTAAAAATTCTACGCCATATTCATCCGCTTTGGCCCAGCGGCGCAGATTGGCCCAGTCGTTATTGCTGTAAAAGAGAATACCCTGACTGGGTTGTCCGTTACGACCAGCGCGGCCCACTTCTTGATAATAGGCGGCCAGCCCGCGCGAGGGGTGAAAATGCACAATAAAGCGAATGTCGGCTTTGTCGATACCCATGCCAAAGGCGACGGTGGCCACAATCACGCGGGTTTTATCTGACATGAAACGATCTTGGACCGATCCGCGCTCGCTCAAGCCGGCATGATAAGCCTCGGCGGCCACCCCAACCTGGCGCAACTCAAAGGCCAGCGATTCGCTCTTGTGGCGACTGTTGACGTAGATAATGCCGCTGCCTGACGTCTCGGCCACAAATTTGAGCAGCGCAGCCAGTTTATCTTCTTCATTCTGAAAACGCAGCGCCGATAGATGCAGATTGTCACGGAAAATGTCGAGTAGGAGCACGCGCGGGCGTTGGATTAAGCTGGTCTGCGCCTCTTTGCTGAGCAAGCGGTCGTTGCTCATATAATCCACAATTTCATCGCGCACGCGCGGCGGCGCCGTGGCCGTCATTGCCAGCGCAGGTGGGTTGCCCAACTCGCGGCGCGCTTCTTGGATAAAGAGATAATCGGGGCGAAAATCATGGCCCCATAAACTGACACAATGGGCTTCGTCCACGACAAAAAGGGCTAGTCCGGCGGCGCGCAGGGCGCGCAGAAACTTGCGTTGGCGCAACCGTTCGGGGGCTGCATAGATCAATTTGTAATCACCGCGCGCCACGCCGGCCATCCGTTCAATTAATTCTTCTTCGGTCAACGTGCTGTTGATAAAAGTAGCTCGGTTGCGCGCGGCGGTGGGCAGGCTTTCCACCTGATCCTTCATCAACGCGATCAACGGGCTGATCACTAACGTTGCATTCGGCAGGGTGAGGGCTGGCAACTGGTAGCAGAGCGACTTGCCCGCGCCGGTGGGCATGACCGTTAGCATCGATTCGCCGCGCAAAATGGTGGCCATTACCTCGACTTGACCGCTGCGCAATTTCATAAAGCCAAAATGCCGCACCGCTTCCAGTTGAATGTTGCGGCGTTCCTGGCGATCGACGTGGATCGATTCGGGGCCGCTCAATTGGTTATACAGTTGAGCCGGATCAATTGCGGTGACGCTGGTATCCGTAAAGGGTGCCAACGCTTGTTGCAGGGCGCGCAAATCCACATCGTGACGGCGGGCTAATTCTAATTGAACGGCTTTGACGCTTTCCAGATTGCCAAGGGCTTCCAAGAGCGATTGGAGCTTCTGCAATTGGCGGCTGTCAAACTCGGTGGGAATACCCGTGCCCAGGCGCTGAACATACTCATCGGCTAGCGCAGCATGGCCGGCTTGATAGGCCAGGCGCGCCGACGTGAAAATCGCGTTTTGGTCGCTCGGCCGGCGCGTCAAATATGTGTCAAGCAGTAACTGAGCCTGCTCAAAACGTCCCAAGCCTGTATAAATTTCGGCCGCACCCGCCAAAGCAATCATATTTTGTGGATAAGCTTGGCTGATGTCATCCGCGACATGTTGGGCGTGGGCTTCGTGGCCGGTGGCGAGCAGCGTACGCGCTTCTAAAACTTGGCTGGCAATTGTTGTGCTCCGCCGCTGGCGCCGTTCAATAATCTCAAGCGCCAGCTCAAATTGGCCGGATTGATAATAGGCATCGGCCTGATAATCCAGGAGAAAAAGCAACGGTCCATGGGCGGTGCGCAGCAGATCAATCGTGCTCAATTGCTCTGTAGGATTGCTCCAATCGTGCAAATAATCCAACAGCCGATCCCGTACATCGGGCGGTAAATTTGTCAGGACGCGCGGCTCCAAATTCAAGCCTGCGGCGGGCAGCAGCGTGGCATTGTTCAAATCATTCTTCATGAATCTTTTTATTCGTTCGTTATTAGTAGTCGTTAGTCGATTGTCAACCTTCTTATTTTAGCATACTGTGTCCCATGTAGATAACTATACAGCTTGCGAAGCGGCTTGTCAGCTGCCAAGTTTTTCTGGCTGGCACTGTTATAA
>JBBREZ010000034.1:0-23849 GCA_038225095.1 Caldilineales bacterium | reverse complement strand
CCCGAGGCCATGTCACTGCTTTACAGTTTAGATATCGTACTTGTCGAGTAGCCATAATGAATGATCGTCACAAGCTGAACAACAAAATTTAAACCGCAAAGCTCGCGAAGAGCGCAAAGAAAAAAGACAAGAATGACAATGACAAGCGAGGATGAACTTTCAAAATCTATCATTGGTGCGGCCATTGAGGTACACAGGCATCTAGGTCCAGGTTTGTTAGAATCAGCGTATGAGGAATGTCTGGCACAGGAATTTAAGCTACGCGGCATTCAGTTTGAATGACAAAGACCGCTGCCAATCAGTTACAAAGGGATACAGCTTGAATGTGGGTAGCGACTTGATTTCCTGGTCGAAAATCTTGGCATCGTTGAACTAAAATCTGTAGATAAACTCACCGCGATTCATGATGCACAAATTATCTCTTATTTGAAGCTTATGAGTGTAAGCTAGGGATTTTGCTCGACTTCAATGTAGCACGCCTGGCAATGGGTATGTGCAGAATGGTGAATCAACTTTAATCCTTTGCGCTCTTTGCGAACTTTGTGGTTAAATTTTTAAACAAGTGGCAGACAAGAATTACCGATGAGGAGTATATGGTGACTACCCACAAAAAAGTACCGAGCGATATTGAAATCGCCCAGGCGGCGAAAATAGCGCCAATTGAAGCGATTGCCGAAAAGATGGGGCTGGCGCGCGCCGACATTGAGTTCTATGGTGAAAATATCGCGAAGATCAAGCTAGAAGCGATTAAAAAGTTGCAAACTCGCCCCAACGCCAAATATGTCGTTGTCACGGCGATCACACCGACGCCACTGGGCGAGGGCAAATCGACCACCACCGTGGGGCTTGGCCAGGCGCTACATCACATCGGCAAGACGGCGATTGTGGCCATGCGCCAACCGTCACAAGGTCCGACCTTTGGCATCAAAGGGGGCGCGGCCGGCGGTGGTTACAGCCAGATCGTGCCGATGGAGCAATTCAATTTACATTTGACCGGCGATCTCCATGCCGTCACTGCCGCCAATAATTTGCTAGCCGCGATGATTGATAATCACATCTATCAGGGCAACGAACTGAAGATCGATCCGTATGCGATTACCTGGCGACGGGTGCTCGATGTCAGTGACCGCGACTTACGCAACATCGTCGCCGGTCTCGGTGGCTCCACCGATGGCGCGCCGCGCCAGACTGGCTTTGATATTTCGGTCGCCAGTGAAGTGATGGCGATCCTGGCCTTGACCACCAGTTTACGCGACATGCGCGAACGATTTGCCCGCATTGTGATCGGCCAGAACAAAGATAAGCAACCGGTGACCGCTGAACAGTTGAAGGCGGCCGGCGCAATGACGGTATTGATGAAAGAGGCGATCAAGCCCAATTTAATGCAAACACTGGAAAATACGCCAGCGCTGGTGCATGCCGGACCTTTTGCCAATATCGCCCACGGCAACAGTTCGATTTTGGCCGATCAGATTGGGATTAAGTGTGGCGATTTCTTGATCACCGAGGCTGGCTTTGGGGCGGATATTGGGGCGGAAAAGTTCTTTAATATCAAATGTCGCTATAGCAATTTGCAGCCCGATGCCGCGGTCGTGGTGACCACGGTGCGGGCGCTAAAACTGCACACTGGCAAGTATCGCGTCGTGCCTGGCAAGCCCTTGCCTGAGAAAATGGTGCAGGAAAACCCCGACGATGTGTACGAGGGCGCGTCCAATTTGCGCAAGCAGATTGAAAATATGCTCAAGCACGGGGTCAGTCCGGTCGTGGCCGTCAACCATTTTAGTAGCGACTTCCAGCGTGAAACCGATGCAATTTTCCAAGTGGCCAAGGAAATGGGTGTCCGCTGTGCGTTGGCCAACCATTGGGCAGAAGGGGGCGCGGGGGCAACGGATCTCGCGCGCGCCGTGGTCGAGGCCGCCAATGAGCCGAATCATTTCAAGTTCCTCTACGACCTCAACCAGTCGATTAAGGCCAAGATCGAGACAATCGCCAAGGAAATTTATGGCGCGGGTGAGGTAACCTATGAAGTGAAAGCCAACGCCCAGATCAAGCAGCACGAAGCCAGCGGTTTTGGCAATTTGCCGATCTGCATGGCGAAAACGCACTTGAGCCTGACCGCCGATCCGAATGTCAAAGGAGCGCCCACCGGCTTTACGCTGCCCATCCGCGAAGTGCGGGCCAGCGTAGGCGCAGGCTTCATCTATCCGATTGTGGGCGAGATGCGCACAATGCCTGGTCTGCCAAGCCACCCGGCGGCAGAGAAGGTTGATATTGACTTTGAAACGGGACGAGTGGTGGGGCTTTTTTAGAGGAAAATTGTGGATTATACGGTATAATCGAGCCACTGTGTGATAGTAGTCAAGGGTAATTCAGACATTTCCAGATGAGAAGAAATATTGAATGAACGTAGATATTAGTTTAGTAGAACCCGTGGCAACCCAAGTTTGGTTTGATGCAAGGGTAAGACTACTCTGCGTGGAAATCAATGGCGGCCTAGCAAGGATTGACTTTGACCAGATTCCCGAGGAAGACTTTGAACCGGCTAGCCCGATTATCAAGTTTGAACTCGGCGGTCAAGGTGCGGTTGTGGTTTGTCACCATCACAGCCGTGACGAAACGTGGTTGCCAGTCGATATGTAGAATCCGGGCGGTTTCACACCATCCACTAAAAACTAACACTAGATTGATCATAAGATTTCAGCGTACTTATAATCGAGAGGATAAACAACAAATGAGCTATACGGAACTTGATCTGGAAGAACTCTACTTGCAAATGCAAGATGATCTATATGACGGCGTCAAGGAAGAAATTCCCGTACAGGTGAGAGCGGCTCTCGCTCAGGGCCAGACACCGCAACAAATTTTGGATGGCGGTCTGGTCGCCGGCATGGATATTGTCGGCGTCGATTTCCGCGACGGCATTTTGTTTGTGCCGGAAGTGTTGATGGCGGCCAACGCGATGAAGGCCGGCATGGAAATCTTACGCCCGTTGCTGACGGAAACGGGCGCAGAACGCGTTGGCACGGCCGTGATTGGCACGGTCAAGGGTGATATTCACGACATCGGCAAAAATCTGGTCGGGATGATGTTGGAAGGCGCTGGTTTCGAGGTGATCAACCTGGGGATTAATGTGGATGCGGACAAGTTTATTGCCGCCATCAACGAACACAAGCCCGACATTATCGGCATGAGCGCGCTGCTCACCACCACGATGCCTTATATGAAAGTTGTCGTTGACACCTTGGGCGAAGAAGGATTGCGCGACCAAATCTACGTGATGGTCGGTGGCGCGCCGGTGACAGAAAATTTTGCGCGCGAAGTCGGTGCGGATGCATATGGTCGCGATGCGGCTGTGAGCGTGGAAATTGCCAAGCGTTACATGGCGCGCAAGCACAAGACAGCGCGCGACGCAAAGGCCGCGCAAAACGCTTGAGCGAGTCGGGTATGGCTTGTTTAATTTCCACGCTGTTTCATAGTATAATTTGTCCATTGCGCCTTGCCTGTTTGGTGAACAAAGGAACGTATTATGCTCATTATAAAAGACCTTCCACCACCGGTGATTCCTACGGTAGAGGAAGAATTGCTCTACCCCGAAAGTGACGGCAAGCCGATGGCGGACAACTCAAAACAATTTCGCTATATCGTAATCGTCGAAGGTAATTTGGAAATTCTGTTTGGCGAGCACCCCAATGTGTTTGTGATTGGCGATATGCTCTGGTACCCCGTGGAAGGGCATCCAGAGATTCGCCAGGCGCCTGATGTGATGGTAAGCATCGGGCGTCCTAAAGGCGATCGTGGGTCGTATCTCCAGTGGCGGGAAGATAACATTGCCCCGCAAATTGTTTTTGAGATTCTTTCACCCGGCAACCGCAAGCGTGAAATGGAGGGGAAATTTGCTTTTTATGAACAGTACGGGGTCGAGGAATATTATTTGTATGACCCGGATCGCGGTCGTTTACAAGGTTGGTTGCGCAACAACCAAGAAAAACTAGCGCCTATTCCCACGATGATCGGCTGGCACAGTCCCCGCATGGGCATCCGCTTCGAGATGGAAGGCAAAGAGCTTACACCTTTCTACCCCAATGGGCGACGGTTCCTCACCATGATCGAGCTAGATGCACTGCGCGCCAAAGCCGAACAACGGGCGGAAGAGGCAGAGGACCGGCTTGACATTGCGATGGAACAAGCACGGTTTGCGATGGAGTATGCGCAAACTGAAGCCCAGCGCGCGGCAGTCCAAACCCAACGGGCCGACACCGAAGCGCAAGCACACGCTGAAGCAGAAACGCGCATTCGCGCGTTGGAAGACAAACTTCGTCAAGCCGGCCTGCTGTAAAATCCGCATCAACCAGAGCAAAATCCAAGTTATGTTTGGTACTTATACCTATATCATCTGGCTCGTGCTCTTTCTCGGTCTCCCGTGCGTGGCGTTGCTACTTTGGCGACGTTCGCTCTGGAAGCAACGTCGCGCCTTAGCACTGGTCACCTTCGGCTCGTTGGTGGGCGGCTGGGCCTGGGACGTGATCGCTGTGCGCTTTGGTGCCTGGTATTACGACCCAAACCATATTTTTGGCCTCTGGTATTTTGGTTTGCCGATTGAGGAATGGCTGTGGATTGTCGGTACAACGCTGTTTTTTGGTTCGCTCACCGTTATATTGGCAGAAAGAAAAGTAAAAGTGATAAGTGAACTATAAAATTCACTTATCACTCATCATATGATCGCTATGCCATTAATTCCTGAACATTTCTCTCACCTCTTTATGTTAACCGCTGCAGGGCTGATCTTTCATGCCATCCTCTGGGCGCGCAATGGCCGTTTTCTGTGGCACAATCGCCAGATCATTCTGTCCGTTATGGCGCTTTCTGAACTCTGGACCCTGATCACCGACCCGATTGGGGGGTATTGGGGTGCCTGGTATTTTGCGCATGCCAAAGTACTTGGTTTCTGGTTTTTACAATTGACGCCGCTTGAAGATTTCTTCGGCATGGCCGTGGTGAGCAGCGCCGCCGCCTGCGCCGTGCTCGTCTTCGGCTATAGCACACGCCGCTGGATTTAGCCCCACCCGCCCGCAAGTGCTGAACGCGTCCGCTAGTCCAACCCATCCTATATCCCATATTCATGCATGATAGACTGCTCATTTGTTTCTCGCTATGGGCATCAGCGACAACTTCGATTATAATAACAGGCATTATCGGGATTACCAGTGTTCAGTATACAGGTAAACAGGTAGACAAGTGACACCTCCCTGTTTACCTGTATACCTGTTTACCAGAGGAGATGGCTTATTCCCGATAATGTCTAATGTTTAGTGGCATGGAAGGATAAGCAGCATCCGCTGTCATATGCAATAGCGATGTGAGATTAGGAGATTGTTATGCACGCTCTGATTGATTTATATGAAAAACCGCTGGCTGAAGAAATTTACATGATTGCCGGCTGGCAGCAATGGGCGGATGCCGGCTCAGTTTCGTCAGGTCTGCCGCCCTATTTAATCGAGCACATGCATGCGCGCAAGATTGGTGAAATCAAATCGGAAAGTTTTTATCTTTATCAAGTTCCCGGCGCGCATCATCTTTTCCGACCGGTGATCAAATTAGAAGATGGTTATCGTACGGAGTTGCACCATCCTAAAAATGAATTCTTTTATATGGGTGACCGCCGCAAGGGCTTAGTGATTTTCAGCGGCGTAGAACCGCACTTAAACATGGATCAGTATGCCGGAGCCTTCTTCGCGGCCGCAAAGCAATTGGGTGTGCGCCGAGTTGTCAGTGTCGGCGGCGTTTATGGGGCAGCACCATATGATAAGGATCGCGACATTTCGTGCGTCTATAGCCTGCCACGCATGAAGGAGGATTTGAAGAAATACGTAGTCAAATTTTCTAATTACGAAGGGGGCGTCTCGATTGGTTCTTATCTAGCCGATCGCGCCGAGCGGGAAAGTGTCGAATACTGCTCGTTATATGCCTTTGTGCCAGCCTATGATTTTTCGCAGCAGGCCAATCATAGGCAAGGGTTCGGGATTGAACATGACCACAAGGCTTGGTATGATATCATGCGCCGCCTTAACCATATGTTCAATATGGAGATTGACCTGGCTGATCTAGATCAACGCAGCGAGGAGCTTGTGACTTCGACCGATGCGAAGATGGCTGACTTAGACCGCAGCATGCCTCAGCTCAAGGTCAGAGAATATTTGAAACGCCTGTCCAAAGATTTTGCGGAAAATTCGTTTATGCCGCTGGATGATATGTGGACGGCTGAGTTAGAGGATATTTTTAAGAATTTAGACGAGTCGTAGGGTCCAATAAAATTTTCATCAGCCCAAACGAGTAGACATGCCGGTATAAGCCGGTGTGCTAGCGACACACAGCGTAGCATTTCTCACGCCAAGCGGCAAGCGTCGTTGATCCGGCGCTTTTATGTTTACTTGGCGTTAATTATAATGCTTGATTGTCGGCCACAGCTTATCAATGGAAACTTTCAAATTTTTGGCTAGATAAATCCCCGTATTATTTTCAATGCAGTAAGCGCATTGAAATGTCGCCATTTTAGATACATCTTCAAAGAGCGCCCGCTTGGCCTCGATCGAACTGCCAACGGCAATTATTATTTCACCGCTAGCGTTGCCGGGCCCCCACAAGAAGTAGTTATTATGGCCGCTGATCGCAGGTGGCAACCCATAGGCGGGGCCAAAAAAGTTGATCGCACTAGCCTCACCGTAATTGTCCGTAAAAATAGCCACCTTCGCCTGGTCTTGCGGCGATAATTGATGGTAAACGTCAGCAACCTGGGTGACAAGTTCTAGCCAACCAAAACGATCAGCCAAGTATTGGGGCAATGCAGCCCGTTTGCCTCGTTCAATTTCCTGAACTGCGCCCACAGCTATCGCCAATTTTGAGGTAAATGCAGGTGGCAAAAGCGGCAGACTGACCGGTATAAAGACGACACTTGCCAGGCAAAGGATAAGCATACCAGCAAAGGCTAGACGCCGCCCCGCCTTTTGCGAGCTATAGCGCCGGCTCAGTTGCTCTAAGGCTACAACCCCCGCGGCTAATAGCATTGGATAAGCGCCAGTAATCCGATCTGGACGGCTAGACTGCGCCGCCAGCAACAGGCCAAAAAGCACCAGATAAATAATCCCCAGCAGTCTTATCGGCCGAGCCTGTGGGGCCAATAGATAATAGCCTAGCCCAGCTAGCCAGATAGGCGCTGTCACTGGATTCATGACAAGCAATTGGTTGAGAAAAATTTCTAATGGGCCAGTGGGCACATTCTTCAGAATCTCAGCGACTTTGTAAAATTCGAGCGAAGGGAAGCCATGTTGCGCTTGCCAGATCAGGTTAGGCATCAACAGGAGAACGGCCAACGAGCCGCCTAACCAAAGCCATTTACTCCACAGATACTTGCGCGCCGGTGTGAGTACCAATCCAATTGCGAGTGCTACGCCAAAGGTTAACGTCGTGTGCTTGTTTTCTAACCCTAAGCCGAGCACCACGCCAATTGCCAGCCAGAGCCTGGGCTTGTCTTCGGTCAGCAGGACAATTAACCAATAGGCAGTCAGCGTCCAGAAGAAAATTTCAAACGCATTCATCGAGTAAAAACTGTTAAAAATCAGATGAATAGGCGCAATGCCTACTGCCAACGCGGCCAGCGCCTGGGCTAACTTGCCGCCGCCCAATTGACGCGCCATCAAACCGGTCAGTAGCACAACGGCTGCACCGGCCACGGCGGGGAGCAGGCGCAACGCAAAGAGTGACGTTCCGAAAAGCAGCCGGCTTAAGGCTAGTAAAAAAATCGAAAGCGGTGGATGATCGACATAGCCAAGCGCCAGATGGTCGGCACAGGCGAGGTAATAAAATTCATCGCGGAAATAGCCATAGCCCAGTAGTGGCGTATTGCTGATAGCATGAAACAAAAATTTGAACAGGGCAAGTGTGAGCAGCGATCGATTGTTACGCAGCCAAGCTTGTAATACCTGAAAGTTTATCCGCAAAGCGCATCCCCCCTTCATACCTGGACTAGATTCGCTACAGCCAAGGATTTATCAGCACTTCGCCGCTCGTGTGCACCATTACTTACGGCACTATACCCTTTCAAGTGATATTTCATCTATATTTTGCAATGTCAGTACCCAAAGGTCTAGAACCTTCTGTGCTTGAGTATACGGTTAAACGACTAGTCAGTCAACCTCTTTGTCAAGCTGCGTTCTCATAAACGGTCTTTGAACTGCGCGCAATTCGCCCCTGCCGTCGCATTGACGGCGCGTTGCCAGCTAACTTGGTAGCTGCATTCAAATGCTCAATACTTTAACTAAACCACAGGATTTAGCGCTTGCGGCGTAAGCCCCCTTGCTTTAGGCTTCGGCGTGAGCGCGACTCGACTGAGCTCGCCGAAGTCTCAGTCGAACGCTACGGGGCTATAAGCCGCATGGTGCTACTGCACCCTATCCTAAATGTGATATACTTGAGCGATGAAAATGTTCAAGGATCGGATCTACCCAAGCACAGCGCAGGAAAAACAACTGAATCAGCAGTTGGAACTTTGCCGCTGGGTGTATAACGAGGTACTTGAAACGCGCAAGAATGCCTACGAACAGCTTGGTATAGCCGTGAGTTACTACGACACGAAAAAGAGGTTGCCCGCCTGGAAAGCCAAAAAACCAGACCTGAAACGGGTGCATTCGATGGTCTTGCAAGATGTTGTCTTGCGGGTTGACTTGGCCTATCAAGCTTTCTTTCGCCGTGTCAAGGCTGGGTGACAAAGCAGCTGGGTTCCCACGCTTCAAGGGTTATCAATGTTACGTCTATATCACAATTTTTGTGCGGGGAAGGTAAACAATGAGTCATCGTGTTCGCCTTGGTTTTCTGACCCATCTGGAAGGCACCGGCGACGCGCGCCACATCTATCAAGAGACGCTCGAACTGTTCAGCGCCGTCGACCAACTGGGCTTCGATGTCGGTTGGATCGCCCAACATCACTTTCGCATTCATGCCGGTCGTTTGCCTTCGCCCTTCCCGTTCCTGGCCGCCGCGGCGGAACGCACCAAGCGCCTCCGTCTGGGTACATCCATCGTCGTTTTGCCGCTGGAAAACCCAATCCGCGTGGCCGAAGACGCGGCGGTGGTGGATGCGCTTAGTGGTGGGCGTCTGGAACTAGGCGTCGGTAGCGGCGGCGAAGCAGGCGAGTTCCAAGCATTTGGTCTGGATATTGCGCGCCGGCGCGAGCTTACGTCAGATGGTTTGCAAGCCTTACAACAGGCCCTGCGCGGGGAAAGCCTGAACGGAAGTGATCAACATCTCGATCCACCCGCCCCCACGCTCGTTGATCGCTTGTGGCAAAGCGCCTTGAGTGTGGGAGGCGTACAATACGTGGCCCACCAAGGCGTAGGACTGATGCTCAGCCGCGCGGCTGGGGACAAAGACAAGACGACGGCTCAGGTCCAAGCGCCTTTGGCGAAAGCCTATATCGAAGCTTGGCATGGTCGCCCCGGCCAACCGCGCATTGGCCTGTCGCGCGGCATCTATCCAGCCGCGGACAAACAGACGGCGTTGGCTGCGCTCCGTGAGCCTGTTCTGCGCACGGCTGGCAATATGATCAAGCAGGGTCATCTGGCCGCAGGACTGCCGCTTGAACAATATTGCGAACGATTGCACATCGCCTATGGTCATCCCGACGAAGTAGCAGCCTATCTTTTGGCCGACCAAGTGCTGCCGTATGCGACCGATCTTATTTTTCAGTTTAACCCAGCGACTCCGCCGCTTGATCAAGCATTGGCGATGCTGGAACAGATCGCAACCCAGATCGCGCCAGCGCTCGGCTGGCGGAAGGCAACCGACAAAGATCAGGCAATGTAGCCACTGATAGACAAACCAAATAAAGGTTGCACATTTGTAGAGGCACGGTATACCGTGCCCGTCCAGTTGGATTGTGTAGAGTCTATTTGGTTTGTCTATGAGTTGCCACCACAAGGTAAATATCAAAAAAGCGTAAGTGGCAATGCGCCGTCTATACAATGATGCATCCATCATTGCGCTTCTGTTCATAGTTCTAGAGGAATAACCATGCCAAATGAAACAACCGTACGCCCTAACGCCCTACCTGCCGATACGTTAAACGAAATTGGCGTCTTGAAGCGACGTGAAATTGAAGCGCGCATGATTGGCCCGTTCGTGGAGGCGCTGGCCAATGAATTTGAGCGAGATCGTGTGTTGGCAATCCTGAGCGAGACCATTATCAACGTGGCGCGCCAACAAGGCGCTGAACGCGCCGTCCAAGTGGGCGATGATTCGCTGTTGGCATTTTCTGAATCAGCCGGCGATTGGCGCAAGGGCGGCGCGCTGGAGATCGAAGTATTGGAACAAAACGAAGCGCGCTATTCATTCAATGTCACGCGCTGTCGCTATGCCGAGATGTATCGTTCGCTGGGCATGGCCGACCTGGGCGCGGTGCTCTCCTGCAATCGTGACTACTCGCTGGTGGAAGGCTTCAACCCAGAAATCGAGCTGGTGCGCGATCAGACAATCATGAAGGGCGCGCCATGTTGCACCTTTCGCTATGCCAAACCGGCACAGCCGAGCGAAGCATTACAAACGTGACGAGGCTCGAAGTAAAAGTATCGCAGCAACCCTATCGATAGAGTAGAATTATTCGCAATAAGCAGCCACCATGAGTAGATAAGTAGATAAGGAAACAGGTAGGTACCACCTGTATACTTGTATCCCATCTTTGTTCATTTAGATAAGGTCTATTGTATATCTTGCTTGCTTCACCTTCAATATCAGCTAACCCACGATGCCACGCCAAGAATTTACACCCCATCCAATCTTAGCCCACTATGTGCATAGCTTTTGGGTTGGCGAACGCCAGTTCATCCCCCCAACGATACATTTGATATTACGCCAGACAGCATGATTGAGTTTGTTTTCAGCCTGGGCACCCCTTGTTATCTACGCACAGAGCCTGCGGAACAATTGTTGCCCACCTGTTATATCGTTGGTTTGCTCGATAAAACCGTGCAGATTCGCGCCAACGGTTTGCTAAAGACGCTACGTGCGCGGTTCTATCCGTAGGGGTTTTATCCACTGTTGGGCGATTTTCTTACCCAACCGACCCGCGGCTTGCACACGCTGAGCGGGGTATTAGGTTCGCTTGTCCATACGATTGAAACAAAATTGCCGGAAAACAGCGAAGAAGCCGTGCTTGAATTACAACATTTTCTGATCGAGCGCGCCTTGCAAACGACCTTGAAGGAGCCTGAATTTGTCAAGGCAGCGCAGCAAATTGTGGCTAGCAAAGGCAACTTAGACATTGATGATCTGGCCCAGGCTACTTTTCTTTCGTCGCGTGCACTCAGACGTAAATTTACGACTATATTGGGAATAGGCCCCAAGTTGCTGGCCCGGACAACGCGCTTTGAAACAATCTGTAATGGACTTTGGCTCGATCCAGATGCAAACCTGGCGCAAATCGCGCTCCAGGCCGGCTATGCTGACCAGGCCCACATGCAACGCGAATTCCGCCAGTTCAGCGGTCGTACGCCCACCCAATTTGCCAAGGAGATGCGCCAAACCCGCACCTTATTTGAGCATGATCACGTCCGAAATCTTCAAGAAATTTGAAGCGCTATCCGTTACACTACTGATCGCTGCCCAAAAGTGGCTCGCGGCGAGTCACAATGGCAACTTTCAAAGCTGGATTGGTAAAGGGGTGTAAGATGAAGACAAAATTAGGCAATATCAATTTGTTCGTGCGTGATCTTGAGCAGGCCAAGCGGTTCTACATGGAGGCAATCGGGTTGGAGGAAATGATTGAACGTTCAGCGCCACCGACATTCTTTATGCTCGACGCAGGTAGCTGTACACTCAGCCTGCAAGATTTCCGTACACCGGGCGCTGACTTCGAGCCGGGCACGAGTTTAGAGCTTGGCTTTGCCGTAGAAGATGTGGAAGCGACCGAGAAAAATTACAGCTACGGGGCGTGGAAGTGGGCGCAGTTCAGCAAATGGGCTGGGGCGCGGCGCTCGATGCCCAGGATCCAGACGGCCATCGGCTTACCATCTACCACATGCGTGAGAGGAGATAAATTATTACTACCTTTGACAAAGGGGGCTAGGAACGTCCCAAGGACGGCAACAAAGCCTAGCCTGTACCGATCTGTTCCTCGTCCGCCCCAGCACATGACAGGCTTGTTGCGTAAGTCTTGTATCCTATCGCTTTGTAAAGCAAACATGCAGCGACATTGAAAAGCCATGAATTCCCGTAGCGTTAGGCTTTTTCTGCACTACAGAAATTTATGGCTTTTTATTACGTTCACTCCTTCCATTCTATACGGCGTACATTTTCCAGGTAGCCACTTGAGTTATATACTATTGCCAGTAAGCGCTGGGCGGCTTCTCGCGTATACATTTTGAAGCCACATTGGGTGTCACGCACACCAATCCGAAATAGGTTGCGTCCAATCCAGCGTAGACCCCAACTCAGCAAATGGCGCAAAAATGATTTGTGACCTTCTTCTGCACCGGCGGCAGCGCGTGAACCAATCGCAATGGCATACCTCTCACACTGCAACTTCTCTTACATTACTTATCTTTTACAGTAGACATTATCGGGATTAACAGCGTGCAGTAGCTAGGTAAATAGGTGACATCTGCCTATCTCCCTATTTACCTGTTTACCAGCAGGGATGGCTTATTCCCGATCATGTCTCTGATTAAATAGTACTCATGCACCAGATCATTGAATGTCAACTACATCGGCTGGCCCTAAATGATGTACACTAAAATTGCTCTATAATGAGTGTGCTTGCTGTATAATAGAGTTTATACTGATTAAAACCGTTAATGATGATCTAAACCGTATGGAAAGGAATCACCATGCCCGTAGCACAGGAACGTTTTGAGCAAGGCCTGACGTACGAAGCGTATAAAGCGCAGATGACGCGCAACCGTGATCGTCTGGAGGCCAATGAGCAAACGGTAGCGTTTGCAGACGAGGATCTCGCCTTTTTCACTCAATTGCCCCAGCCCTTCTCTGTGTTAGCCATCGCAGAGGATTGGTGTGGCGATGTGATCAACAATCTACCCGTGCTTGGTCGGCTTGCCGAAGCGAGCGGCAAGCTCAACCTCCGCATTTTCTTGCGCGATCAGAATCTTGATCTGATCGATCAATATCTCAAGCAGGGTCAATTCCGTTCGATTCCCGTCTTCGTGCTCTTTGACGCCACGTTTCATGAGCTAGGCCATTGGATCGAGCGCCCCGCGCGGATTACTGAATTGCAGGCCCAGATGCGCAGCGATCTGTTCGCCTACGATTCACTGCTCTCTGCCTATGCGCCCGATACCCCACCCGCACAATTATCCGAAGAGGCCCGCGCCCGTCTGCAACAGGCGAACAGTAAATTCCGTGAGGATAATCGCGCCCTCGCCGACCGTGAAGTGGTGAAGGATTTGCATGCGCTCATCGAACATGGGGTGGCGCAAAAAACGGCGGCTGCCCAGCCGGTTAAGTTCGAGAGTACACCGACCACCATTCCTACGCAGGCGGCCACCAAAGGCCAAACGAAGGTTACGATCACCTATTGTGCCGAATGCGGCTACGAACCCCAAACATTGGCGCTAACATCAGCCTTAATGCACGCGTTCGTCCATGAACTGGCCTCCATCGAAATCATCCCGTGGCAGGACGGCGCGTTCGACGTGACCATTAACGGCGAGCTGGTGCATTCGATGTATCGCGACGGCGGTTTCCCAGAGAATGAGGCCATCATTCGCGCCGTACGCGAGCGGCTTGGTTGATGTGACCAACGTGCATTGCACGGGTCAAAACCAAGATGATAAGCGCCTAAACCAGCAAACCCGTGCGCTGCACACGCCAACCGATCACGAAAGGAAGCATATGCCAAAACTACCACAGCCCACTACCGACACTTCGACGCCGGATGTGCTCGACCAACTCGCCAACATTCAACCTGATTCTGTGCTCGCCGCGCTGCGCGCCCAGCGGCCCGACGTTGCGCGCTATACGCAGGGCAGCTATGACGCCTTACTTGCACCCGCAGATCTGGGCGGCGTTAGCCTGATCGAGCGTGAACTCGTCGCACTGCGGGTCGCAACACTCAACGACAACGCACCGCTCACCGCGCATTACCGGCAGCGGCTTGAGGAACTTCAGGTACCCGCAGCGATTATTGAAGCGGTTGGGCACTTCCCGGCCCCCACGGAGCTTACCCCACGCACGATCGCCATGCTAGGCCACGTCGATTTGTTGACCAACGAACCGCGGGCAGCTACGCAGGCGCAAATCGCCGCGTTGCAGGCCAGCGGTCTTAGCGAGCGCGACATCGTCACGCTGGCCCAGTTGATCGCCTTTTTAAGTTATCAGGTGCGCGTCCTGGTTGGTTTACAATTGCTGGCGGAGGAAAAATGACAACGGTACAACGAAGTTTTACGATGGAGCCGGTGGATTGGAACGCCTGGCTGGACACGATCGAGCTTGCAGAGGCGACGCCAGAACAGCTTGCCGTGTTGGAAGAGAGCACGCCAACCGCTAAAACGTCACCCTATTACTTGCTACTGGTGCATGACGTTGATGCACTGCGCGAACGTTCACGCCTTTTCAACGCCGTGATGTATGGGCAAAAAGGGCTGTCGCGCGCCGACCGCGAGCTAGCCAGCGTCGCCGTCTCGCGGGTGAATGGCTGCACCTATTGCGCCTCGGTGCACGCCCAGCGCTATGCGCAGCTCACCAAACAGCCAGAGGTGATTCAACGCCTACTCGACGAAGGGGTAGAGACGGAACTCAATGCGCGCTCACGGGCAATTGTTGATTACTCGGTCAAGCTGACTAGCGCCCCCAATGCAGTTTCCGCTGCCGATCTGGCGCCGTTGCGCGCGGTCGGCCTCACCGATTGGGAGATTCTCGACCTCACCCACGTCGTTGCCATGTTCGCCTGGGCCAATCGTTTGCTACAAACATTGGGCGAACCGATCAGCAAGGCGGATAAGCCGCAAAGTTAAGCGGCCAGGAAACGGCCAAAGCCTATTTAACCGCAGAGGACACAAAGAAAATTCTTTTTACGCTTTATGCGGTTAAATAGACTTGATTACGGCGTCGCCTAGCGAACAACGTAGGGGTGCCCAGGGGGCTCCCGGGTTGGCGGGCGGTGCCCCCCAACCCTACATAAACCGGCCAACGACCTTCGCCGCCGATTGCGTGCCCGTCCTCGCATGACCCTATCCAACGTCACATGAATTGATTGGTCATCCGCTCTGCGCAGGGCTACACTCAGAATCAAGTAATTCCGAGTGTAGCCCTGTTTTTAACAACGCCATTCACGCGAAGGCGATTCCCAATCAATAACGATCCAGGGATCGAGACTTGACAGGAGGAAACGGCCCCACCTGTCAAGTCGGTCGACAGGCCCATATGCTTATTTTATTTAGAATCGCCCAAAACCTCGGATATACCCTGCGCCCACGCCAACAAGCGCTCATCGTCACCAAAACGCGCCACGATTTGTAGCCCTAACGGCAGACGATTGGCCGCCTGTCCCACTGGCACTGTGATTGCCGGCAACCCAGCATGCGTCCACGGTAAATTCATATTAGGATCGCCGGTGGCATGGATACCAGCAGGCGCTGGCCCCGTTGCGGCTGGACAAACCCAGAGGTCAATCTCACTCTCGTCCATTTGGGTCTGCAATTCGGCCCGCAACTGGTTACAATGGGCGCGGGCAGCAGCTAGTTCAGCGGCGTTGACGGTTTGACCAATTTCAATCGCTTCGCGTGTGCGCGGGCGATAAAGCGCTGCGAATTCAGCATAGATTTTGGCATGCTCCTGGGCAAATTCGGCAAAGCACAGGCGACGATGCAATTGGTTCAACTGCGCAAGCTCAGGCAAAGCCGCGAGCCGTTTGATGGGATAGCCTGCCTCGGCCAATTCGTAAAGCTGGCGCTTAAATTCAAGTAGGGCATCCGGTTCGGTCTGGTCCAAATAGGCACCTTCAGGCACGCCGAGTATAGGTAATTTCTCGGCACCCGATCGGGCTTGCCAATTGCGGCAGAGCACAGAGGCCGCCAATGCCATGCCCGCCACATCCTGGGTAAACAGCCCCACATGGTCCACCGTGCGCGAAAAATAGACGATGCCTTGCGTAGCAATGCGGTCGTAGCTGGGCTTAAAGCCGACAATGCCACAAAACGCCGCGGGCCGGATCACCGAGCCGATGGTCTGTGTCCCCAACGCCAGTGTACACAATCCCGCCGCCACAGCCGCCGCCGATCCGCTGCTAGAACCGCCGGGCGTATGATCCAAATTGTATGGATTGCGCGTCGGGCCGGGTTCAAAGTAGGCGAACTCAGTCGTCACGGTCTTGCCCAGGATCAGCGCGCCTGCCGTCCGCAATTGCTGCACACAAATCGCTTCTGGCCCGGCCAACAATTCCGGTGAAATTTGTGAACCCGCACGGGTGACAAAACCATCCACATGGAAAATATCCTTAACGCCAACGAGCGCGCCGTACAACGGTGGCCGCGCCGCTGGGTTGGGATAACGTTCGCGCAAACTATTGGCGTCTGCGCGCAAACGCGCCAGACGGTCCTGCTCTGGCAAAAGGGCCTGGACTTGCGGTTCAACCTGGGCAAGGCGTTTGCCCATCTGTTCCAAATAAAGCGAAAGACTGTGTTGACCATTGCGCAACAGATCAATGGTCGCTGCCAGTGGTGCTGCGTTATTATACGTAAGCGTATCGGTGTTCATCTTGGTTGATCCATCTATACGCATGAGCGTCATAAACGAACATCTTTTACGCGATTAGAGATTGGAGATTGACGAGGTAATCTCCAATCTCTAATCGCTGGCCACAAGTGTTACTTCTTTATGCTCATCAGTATAGCTACGATTTCAGTGTAGCCAACGCCCGCAATGCTTCTTCTGACAAAATCGGCACCCCTAAGGTCTGGGCTTTGGTTAATTTACTGCCTGCGTTCTCGCCCGCAACGACATAATTTGTCTTGCTGCTCACACTGCTGGCCACCTTGCCACCGTGTGCCTTGATAAAATCTTGGGCTTCGTCGCGGCTAAAAGTGGGCAACGTGCCGGTGACCACAAAGATGAGCGCAGCGAAGGGCTGCTCCACGGATGGCACAGTCACGGTGCGTGCTTCCGCCACGCGTACGCCCGCCGCGGCAAATTTCTGAATGAGCGCCCGATTGGGTTCCAACGAAAAATATTTGACCACACTTTCCGCAATGCGTGGCCCAATCCCTTCAATGTCGTTCAGCTCAGCGCTGGAGGCTTGCATTAATGTGTCTAAGCTAGCGAAGCGTTGCATCAAAAGCTCGGCCACCGTGCCGCCCACAAAGCGAATGCCTAACCCCATTAACAGGCGATGAATCGGGCGGTCTTTGCTCGCCTCGACACCTGCGCGCAACTTTTCCACGCGCTTTTCTTTATAGCCTTCCAGTTGCAAAATCTCAGCCCAGGGCAAATGATAAATGTCAGCCAGATCTTTAATATAGCCTTTCTGCACGAACAATTCAGCTTGCTTGAAACCAAAGCTATCAATGTCCATTGCCCAGCGTGCCACAAAATGTTCCACGGCGCGCACCAACTGGGCTGGACACGCGCTGTTCACACAATAGGTAGCCGATTCTTCCGGTGCCCGCACTAACGGCTGCGCGCAAACGGGACAAGTCACGGGCATTTGCCAGGGCTGTTCGCTGCCCTGGCGCAATTCCACGAGCGGGCGCAACACTTTGGGAATGACCTCACCCGCCCGCTTGACCACGACTTGATCGCCAATCCGAATATCCAAATCGCGGATGTAATCTTCGTTATGTAAGGTGGCATTGCGCACGGTAACACCGGTAATCTGTACGGGTTCGAGCACAGCATTGGGCGTGATCACCCCGGTGCGCCCCACATTGACGACAATATCAAGCAACGTCGTCACCGCTTCAACACCCGCCCATTTATAAGCGATGGCCCAACGCGGGTCTTTGCCCGTATAGCCAAGTGAATTTTGCAACGCCAGCGAATCTACTTTGAGCACGAGGCCATCGATCTCGTAAGGCAGGTCAAAGCGCCGGTCGCCGAATTCACCCACATAGTTCATCAACACTTCGAACTGGTCATCGGCGAAATACTGGACATCGGGGCAGATTGGCAAGCCTAATTGAGCGAGATAGGCCAGGCTTTCCCGCTGAGTCGTAGGCGGATTGGGCTCACCTTCCAGAATGAGAATCTGGTAAACCCAACATTTGAGCGGCCGCGTCGCCGAAATCGCGCTGTCCAGTTGGCGCAGACTACCGGCAGCAAAGTTGCGCGGGTTGGCATAGACGCGTTCCTCCGCCGCCACTTGTTTCTGATTAAAGGTGACGAAATCAGCTTTGTCGACATACGCTTCACCGCGCACCACCAAACGCGACGGCGCACCAATTGCCCGATCGGTCTGAGCGTTGGCGGTCGGAGATTCGGTTGAAATTTCCAGCGGCAAGCGACGCACTGTGCGCAGATTCGGCGTGATATTTTCGCCATATTCACCATCGCCGCGTGTGGCACCCAAGACAAAGCGGCCATTTTCGTAGTGCAACACCACGGTCAACCCATCAAATTTAGGCTCCACGACATAGGCCAGTTCTGCCCGGCGCGCTTCCAGCAAAAAACGTTTGACGCGCTCGCGCCAGGCGCGCAAATCCACTTCACTAAAACTATTGGCCAAGCTGAGCATGGGCAACGGATGGCGAACTTTTTCAAAGCGCTCGGACACAATCCCGCCGACGCGCACGGTGGGGCTGTCATCGCTGCGCAATTCGGCATGAATCGCTTCTAGGGTCTGTAATTCCCGAAACAGCGCATCAAATGCTTGATCGCTAAGGATCGGATCATCGAGCACATAATATCGACGCTGGTGATAACGAATAGTTTGGCGCAATTCTTGAACGCGCGCCTGCAAGGTATGTAATTCATCGGTGTTCAATGCACCACCATCCAAAGGATCAGGTTTTAATGCTTCAGTAGAAAAGGTTGAAAGTTCAATCATACGTTTAGAGAAAATAGGGAGCCTCACCCCCAAAGGGTCTCCTGAATCAAAGGGCCGAGTTCAGGAGAGCGGGAGCCCCCTGGGCGCGGGGGTGAGGCATCGTTAATTTTGTTAACCTGTTGCGGTAGATGTCGGTTTAGGGGCGGCTTGGGCTGGCGTAAAAGCATCCATCATGGCCCAACCAACCAAGCCATCGGCTGCGCGCAACCGATACCATTGATGATCATTAACCGACACTGGATAGGCGGTATATCCACCGCTTGGCTCTAAGACGGTGAAGAGCGCGCCCGCCGCATAGACATCTCGAATCGACGAAGTAAGGCTGGCATCACTGTACAAGCGTAAGCCTGTGGCGCCCCGCGCCGCTACCGCCTGGCCGGGTTGCAAGCCAGTAGGCTTAGTCGGTGCTGCAAAGGCCGTTGCGCCCGCTACGCTCGATGTGACCGGTGCACCCGCGGCCGTTGTCGCTTCGACCACCATACCACCGGCGGCAGGCGTCACTGCTTGCGAATCAGTCAGTTCCGATTTACCGAACCCAAACCCGCGATAGATCACCCAGAAAAGAATGGCGAACAGGACAAGCAAGAGCAATGCCGTTAACCATCGGGGCGAACGCGTACTTGATTTGGGTCGAATCTCCGCCTGAGTTTCCAGCGGAGGCGTCACGACTGGTGTAGCAACCACCACTGGCGAACTTTGTGGCGCAGGCTGTAGTGTAGATTTTGCTGGTGCTTTTGCGTCAGGTCTGTCGTTGGATGTCGCCATTGGTTTTCTCTCCAAAATACGGTGATGAAGTAATGGTAAGGATGGACCCCTCCCCGGCTGGGAGGGAGCCAACTGGTGGACAGAATGAGTCATTTCATCTGTCCCTGATCAGTCCCCTCTCCCAGCGAAGCGTCTGGGGGAGGGTTAGGGTCACTGCCATTCAGGTAAGGCGAGTGCACGGCAGTCTACCCTTGCGGCTGTCCATCCTCACCTGAATGGCAGTGAGGGTTAGGGTGAGGTCCATCGTTACCAATAATGATTAAATCATTACGCACCCTGTTTTAGTAAGGCCAGCATTTCCTTTAACGGGCGTGTATTCACTACATTTTCAGCGGTTAACCACGCACGGCGCGCGGTGGCGATCCCATATTCCATCACTTCCATCCCGTTTACTGCATGGGCGTCACTGTTAATGGCAAGCTTGCAACCCAACTCAACCGCACGCCGGGCATAGACATCGCTCAGATCCAACCGGCTAGGATGAGCGTTGATTTCGACCACGGTGCCCGTCTCGCAACAGGCCAACAGCACCTGTTCCACGTCTAATTCGGAAGGCAAACGTTCGCCGATCAAACGGCCAGTCGGGTGGCCTAAAATATCGACGTACGGATTGCGCACAGCCTTCAAACAGCGCGCCGTAATCGTGTCGCGCTCCTGGCGCAGCCCGCTATGAATGCTGGCAACCACCACGTCTAATTCCGCCAGCGCATCGTCTGGCAAGCCCAACACACCGTCGGACAAAATTTCGACTTCGGTGCCGCGCAATAACCGAAAATCGACGCCTTCATCAACATAACGTTGGTTCAACGCGGCAATCTCAAGCGCTTGCTGGCGTAGACGTTCCCCATCCAGGCCACCGACCATGCCCAGGCCAACGCTGTGATCGCTGACATTCCAATATTGATAGCCCCGTTGACGGGCGACCTCGGCCATGTCGGCAATGCTGGCCGTGCCGTCACTCCATGTGCTATGTCCATGCAATTCGCCGCGGATATCGCGTAACTCAATTAACCTGGGCAACTTGTGCTGGCGCGCCGCTTCAATTTCGCCGCGATTCTCGCGCATTTCGGCGGGCATCCAATCCAGCCCCAAAAACTGATAAAGCTCCGCTTCTTCGGCGAAAAAACGTTGTTCGCCAACTGGCGCTTTGCCTTGACTGGTGGCGGTCAGACCATATTCGTTGAGACTCCAACCCTGACGCAAAGCGAGGTCGCGAATGGCGACGTTGTGCTCTTTGCCGCCCGTAAAATATTGCACCGCTGCGCCCCACTGCTTGGCTTCGACGACGCGCAAATCAGCCTGAAGACCGTTATGCAGAATGACGCTTGATTTTGTCTCACCGGCGTGGGTCACGTCGCGCACTTGCGGCAATTGTTGAAAAGCAGCCATCACCGCCGCCGGTTGATCGCTGACGCAGAGGAAGTCCAAGTCGCCAATTGTCTCTTTCCAACGGCGCAGGCTCCCGCCAATTTCCAGGCGTTGCATCGCCTCCGCGGGCAGAGCCGCACGCAGACCGTTGACCAATCCCAGTGCCAATGGTCGTGCCGCGCCAATCCCCGTGCGACCTTCACCACGGCGCGCAAAAAGGTCGATCCCTTTTAAAATCTTCTGTTCGCTCTTTTCGCCAAACCCTTTAAGGATGCGCAAATTGCCCGCTTCGGCTGCAACGCGTAATTCATCAATGCTCGTGATGCCCAACTCTTCCCAGAGGCGGCGCGCTTTTTTCGGCCCCATATCGGGCACTTGCATCATCTGCACCACGCCCAATGGCACCTGCTCCTTTAACTTCTCAAGCTCCGAACTGACGCCGGTTGCCAGCAACTCGTCGATCATGTCGGCGATGCCCTTGCCGACATTGGGCAGCTTCTGCAACTTGCCTTCGGCGCGAATGGCGTTGATATCCTGGCCGAGTTCTTTGATCGTCTCGGCGGCATTTTGGAAGGCGATCACACGGAAGCGGTTGGCATCTAAAATCTGCAAAATATCGGCCATCGCCACGAGCGCAACAGCGACATCACTGTTGGTAATTCGGGTGGGTGTATTCGGTTGAGTAGCGATTGGTGTAGTCATAATTTTTGCACCCGTTTCTGTGAAGAAAGAAAGACATGGTGGAATTATAGCATGTTCACAAGGGAAAACAAAGGATATAGGGGAAAAGATCGTTCTAAACTTTACAAATTGGCGAAGCAAAGTCGTAGTCAGTCAGGGTGATCTTGCTCGGTAGAAAAAGTAAAAATGATTGACGGGTTGGTGATTTGGTCGTATACTGGAATAGGTATTTCTGGCACTAATACGCCAGCTTCAGTGGGACATACGGAATCCGTATTTCCGCTTTAGAACGGACGGAAGCGGATTTGATTGTCACGCCAGCATGTCCCATTTATATTGTTCGGCGGTGCGAGACCATGGCATGGGTCAAACAAAAAATATCATTCTTGCTCGACTCGTGGTAGAATCGGGACATGCCAAAAGCAACCGTGTACATTGAAACGAGCATAGTAAGTTATCTTGCTGCCCGCCCCAGTCGGGACGTGATTGTCTTGGCACAGCAGCAGTTCACGGCTGATTGGTGGGATCAACAACGCGACAACTACGCATTGTACGCCTCCACCGTTGTCGTTGAGGAAGCAGCGAGTGGGGACGCCGCAGCAGCACAACGCAGGTTAACTTTGCTGGCAAGCGTTACTATCCTGGAAGTTTCCGATGCGGCGATTGGCTTGGCGGCGCGGCTGGTGGAGCAGAAAGCGATCCCACAAAAAGCAGCGCAAGATACTCTGCACATTGCCGTTGCTTGTGTCAATCAGGTGCAGTACTTGTTGACCTGGAATTACAAGCATATTGCCAACGCGACGATGCGTGCGGCAATTAATCGTGTCTGTCGTGAAGCGGGTTACGAGCCGCCCGTCATTGCGACACCAGCAGAGTTAGGAGATAATTATGTGGGATGATCCGATTGTCGCCGAGACACGCAGCATACGAGATGAGATCGCGTCCCGCTTCAATTATGACGTTTGGCGCTTGGGCGAATATTTCAAGGCCAAACGCGCAACAGAAGCCGAACGACTGATTGACCAAGCCGTGGAAAGTGTCACGGAACAGCAACCGTCACTGAAACAACGCCGCAAGCCTAGCCAACCAGCCAGCACCGAACATGGTGTGTAGTTGCTTATGCCCAAAATCTAGACTGAAAAAGCAGCGTCCGTACGATGAATGTTAGAACGGATGCCGTCTAAGGTGCCAGCTTCAGTGGGAAGTATGGAATCCGCATTTCCGCTTTTAGAACGGCCGCGACTATATTCCGCTTGGACGGAAGTGGATCTGGTAGTCGCGCCAAGGCGTTCCATTTAGTTGTTAGGCTGCATGCAGCATGGCACGGGCTGGGCAAAAACAAACAACTCTGACTTTCTCCTTTCTAAGCCAGGAGTATGTCACTATGTGAGTTACAGGAAATGTGCGAAATCTTTGAAAAGAAACGTTTATTAAAGAAAACTAGCAGAATTTAGGATATCAAACTACTCTGCTTGAATTTGCGATAATAACACAGTCATTCTCAACTATCGTTAAGAGTAATTGTGTTGGTATAGGACCGAACTCTTTCAGAGACGGTCCTAGAATTGCGAGAGTCTAGTTTAAAAGAGACAGAGGAGTAAAATTCATGTCCACTAAAATTTACATCGACTTTGATTGGGTAATTATTCCTGCAGGGGAATTTTTGATGGGTAGCGATGAGACTAAGATCTCTAATGTATATTACTGGGAGGATGCACTTTTCTATGAGCCCAGTGAACTGCCTCAGCATAAACTTTACTTACCTACCTATCATATTGCTCGTATACCAGTAACAATCGCACAATTTGAACAGTTTATCAAAACTACTGGTTACAAGACTACTGCTGAACAGCGAGGTTGGACATGGAATGGGACTACCTCCTTGAATACGGGGACGAGTCAGATCAAAGGTGCATCTTGGGCACATCCGCATGGTACAGAGAGCGATACGCGCCAGAAAGCGCAACATCCGGTGACCTGTATTTCCTGGTATGAC
>JBBREZ010000033.1:0-23867 GCA_038225095.1 Caldilineales bacterium | reverse complement strand
GGAAAGATTGTTGTGGCCGCTCGTGTCATTGGGTTGAAGGTCGATGGTGGCTGCCAACGCCCCGGCAATGATGACAACGTTCGGATCCACCGCGCGTGCGGCGGTGGCGCCAACTTTTAGCAGTTCGGTATATTGCTCTGGACTAATTGGATAAACACCCCACTCTGGATAGACGTTCGGTTCGTTCCAAAGTTGATAGTAGTGAACGCGCCCTTTGTAGCGGCTGACCACGGTGCGCACAAAATCACCGAAATCTTGGTTGTGATCCGGTGGCGCAAACGTGCCCACCGTTGACGTTAAAGCGCGCGTCCACTCGGGTGGATTGCTGATGCGCACGATCAACGCCATGTGGTACTTTTCGGTTAAATCAACAATCTGATCATATTTGTCCCAGGCCGAATGATAGGGAGCATGGCGCCGATCTTCAAAGTCGCCCTTGCCATGAATTTCGATGTCCTCCCAGGTGAATTCCTGGCGCAACCAGTGGAAACCGGCCTCAGAAGCGAGCTTAACTGCCAGTTCGCGCTTCGCGGGTTCCGCTTCTTGTTCCAGAAAAGTATTGATGCCAAAGGGACTGACCTGCGTATGTTGAATCGGAACTGTGGCGGCCAATGTGAGCTGCGGGCGCAACCAATCCGAGGCCAGGTCAGTCATGCCTTTGAGCTGCGATAGAAAAGCCTCTTCGCCCGTTTGTCGCCACATCCAGGCGCGCGCGGGCGTTGTGGAACCAATCAAAAAAATCAGCCCGCCCAAGCTGAGCAGGCTGACCCAAAGGATCAAAGTTTGACGGATCGCAGTTCTCAAACTGGTTGCTCCATCGCGATTGGTTAAGCAGGAGAGAGTAAGAGGGTGGAGATTGAGAGATTGTTCGTTCTTAATAGACATGATCTGGATTAACAAAGATGGGTAAACAGGTAGACAGGTAACCAGGTGATGCCTACCTGCCTACCTGTTTACCCGTGATGACTGCTTATTCCGAATCATGTCTAATCTCCACGCTCTTACTCGCCAACTTTATGTTTACTTAATGACATTGATAATGCTTCCTACGCCCTATCCTCGGTTACCGGCTGTCGAAGTCGACCACGGCCTGATTACATGTGTTGTCCGACCCAGTGCTGGTCCAGTGACCCATGTCTGAGATGCGCTGGCCAGCATCATCGACCACCCAAACATACCAGTTGCCAGCTTCTGGACCGTGGGCGTGGATGATATGGCTGTAATAACCAGCGCGCCAGCCCGGATAACCGGTATGCGGCCCAGATTGAACTGGCTCGGTAATGGGCGGGCCATCGGGCGCATAGCTAAAGACCACCTTATAGCCACTTTGCGGTTGGCCACCAATATAGGTTGTGCCCTCGAACCAGTTGCCAGCTGCTTGTGGCAAGCACTTGCTGATTACGACCACATTGAACTTATAATTGGATTTGGGTTGCGCGGTTGGTTGGGCAGCTTGGGGCGCAGCGGTCGGCTTCGGTGCCGCCGTCGGCTGCGGGATTGCGGTCGGCGGTGGTGGCGGCGCAGTGGGAATATTCTGCGCCACCGCAACGGCCGCCGTGTTCTGCGGATTCACCAACGCACCAAAGACCCAACCAGTCTGGCCGTTGATCGTAATCTGCCACCAGTCGCCAGCTGGGTTTTTGCCCGTCACTGGAAAACGTTGGCCTTGGGTGGCGCCGCCGACAATTGCATAGTCCGTGCCGGGACCACTGCGCACATTGATCTGGCTGTTGGCCACAACTTCGGGCGGTGTCGGCTTAGGCGTATCGGTGGCCTTGGGCGCTTCGGCAGTCGCCGGTAAGGGTGTAGCGGTTGGTGGTTCCTGCGCCACCGCTTGTCCGGACTGTTGGGTGTTTGTCTGTTGCGTGCTGCCCTGCTGCGTTCCGCTCTGCTGGGTTTGGGTGGTGGTGTTGGTATCACCGGCGGCTTGCTGACCTGCCGGTGAAGGCGTGAACGTGGGCATCGGCGTACGGGTAGGTGGTGGCGCTTCAGCCGAAGGTCCGCAGGCAGCCAACGCCAATGCTAATGCCACGGTACTCCATAGCAAGGGTGATGAGAATTGTTTTTTATTGGACATAGATCAAGAACCTCGTGCAATGTATACGCGTTTTCTAGGACAGGTCATCAAGTTCGGGCCGGTTGATCGGCTTGGCTGTCACCGATAGACGAGTCTATTGAATGCTCCAATGCGATTTTGCGGCCGCTCATCTGGCGATTTTAGCCGAATGCAGCCTGTGCGGCGGCCTTCCGGGCAAATTATCCATTTTCGGCAGTTGAGTATGTAACAACTATCAAGAGTATAAACGCAAAAGCGGCAAATCGTCTAAAATTTGGCGCTCTATTTTCTTGGCCTGACGAATGATGTCAGAGTATAGCACACCGTAGATAGGACGCCCAAACTATTAGATTTGTTCCCTGCCTTGTGCTTTGCCGCTTTTTCTAGGCCTGTTTCACGAATGCGTAGGCCGTTTTCGCACCGGTGGGGACGCCAGTTGTTCTAGCTTTTTGTTCTGATGAATGCCAGGCGCGCCGATGATGCAATACTTGCATTTCACCGTATCCAACATGCGGGTGCGCAACCAGGGTTCGAAATTATCTTCATCTATTTTAGAGGTGGTCGTGATCACGGTCGGCAGTAAGGTGTTATACCGGTAATTGAGCAATTGGAAGAGCTTTTCCTTGACCCACTGTGACGCGCTTTCAATGCCGAAGTGGTCTAAAACGAGCATCGGCACTTTCTTAATTTCATCAAAGCGCTGGTCGTACGATTTGTTTGATTGTGGGTTGAATGAGGCGCGCAAGTAGTCCATCAATTCGGGCACTTCGACAAAGATGATCTGGCTTAAGATTTGATCTTCTTCGTACTGGTTTTGGGTCTTTTCCACTTGCCGATTGGCAATTGCGGCGGCTAAATGAGTTTTGCCACAGCCACTGTCGCCTTGCAAGACCAACCAACCCTGTGGCTGATTGGCATATTCTTTGCAGGCGTTGAGAATTTTTTGGAGATTATCCTGCAAATTTGTGTTTAATTCGGTGCGCCGCAAGGTGAAGTTATCAAACCGTTTGCCGCGATGCAAACTCAAGGCGCTGAGGTCAAGCTGGCTGCGCTTTTCACCGCTCCGGAAATCGGGAACAATGATGTGCAGTTGAGCGACCAGGGCTACATCCAAAAGCCGGCTGCGCAGGCGTGGATCTAGATCGTCAAGATTTTGGTTGGTGGTAATTACCGTCGGTAATTGGGCATTATAGCGATGGTTGAGCAACTGGAAGAGTTTCTCTTGGGCCCAGGGCGTGCTGCTCTGCGTACCAAGATCGTCCAGAATTAGCACTGGCGTGTTGCGCACCTGCTCAAATAAATTACCGTAGCTGGTGTCGTTGTCCGGGCTGTAGGCCGCACGCAAATGATCGAGCAGATCGGGCACCAGCATGAAAAGCGCCGATTGACCGCTATTTAAACATGCATTTGCAATCGCCGCAGCCAGGTGAGTTTTGCCGCAGCCATAGGTGCCGTTGAGCAAGATCCAGCCATGCGGCTCTAGTGCATAATGGCGGCACTTTTCAAACACCATGCGCAAGTTTTGGATTTCTTGGGGCGAAAGATGCGAAGGTTGGGGCACAAAACTATCAAATGTCAACCGTTGCAGCCCATCTAATTGACCAATCGATTGCAAGGCGCGCGCACGTCGATCCATCTGTTGCTGCTGGCGACATTGACAGAGGATCGCTTTGCCAAAATCAGGGTGGCCGATTGGCGCATTGGCCATGATAAAGCCGAGGCCGCCACAGCTGGGACAGACTGTGCCTGTTGTTTTTGCTGATTTTTTTTCGTTGCTATGACGATTCATTTGACTCACGTGCGTTACTTTGTCGATCGGCGCGCCATCGTTCCGATCAGGTTCGCTGGCCAAGTCATTGTTTTCAAAACGCCTGCTTTCATCGCGCGTCATCGGTAACTTAGCCGATGACGATATCGGAGTATTCGTCGGGAATGTAATCTTGCCGTTGTCGTTCTGTAGAATTTCGTCGAGGCTCTTCATGGCTGCCTGTATCCTTACCTTCGGTTTCCCAGCGCTTTAAAATCGCCTGGATATACCGTAAATTGCGCTTATTGCGGCTGACCCCTATTTCAAACGCTTCGTAGACCCATTCTGGTGCATAGGTTTTTTCCATATCGCGCAACTGGTCGGCGATCAGCGGTGTCATCAGGCCAACATTTTGTTCATAGAGCGTGAAGATATTGGGGCGCTCAACCCGCAGCCGGGCCTCTTCTGGAATCACCGCCTGTAATTCTTGTAACTTGCCTTGGCGGATCAGCGCCATCGTCTGACGCCCCTTGACCGTGTTGATAAAATACCAATCTTCCGTAACCACGCCCGCCGTCGAATCCATGTCGATCTCTAAGCGAAGCAGCGTATTGCGCGCAACCGCACGTTGCATTGCATCCGCCAATGTAGCCTGCGGTGTGCGCAAATGGCTGGCGAGATTCAGGCTGGCCAGTAAGGTGGCATCCCTGCGCAAATCTTCACCCCGCACATAGCGTAGCTCGCCGCTCTGTTCATTCAGCAACCAAAAGCAATGTAAAGTTAACTTCAACTCTGCCAGGTCATCGATCTGTGGTAGCAAATCGGTGAAAAAGTGATCGGGAATGATCACCGGGCGCATTTTAATATCTGGAAAGCCGATAAAGCCGGTTGGTTTGTAGGACATAGCGATTTATGCGTTAGGATTTATGATTGACAGGAACGGCGGCCTCACCCCGCGCCCAGGGGGCTCCCGCTCTCCCGCTCTCCTGAACGGAAGGGCTGTTTCAGAAGAGGGGAGAACGGCAGATGACTCCGACTCACCTTCTCTTGAATTCTGCCCTTCCGTTCAGGAAGCCCTGCTGGGGGTGAGGCTATGTAGTTACCCTATTACCACTGTACCAATATCAATACTCCAATTCCGTGCGTTGAATCTCCAAATCGCGGAATTGGGTCAATTCTTTGCGGAAGTAGAGGCTGATCGTGCCGGTCGAGCCATGGCGATGTTTGGCCACGAGTACATCCGCAATATTTTGGCGGTCGGTATCCTCAATGTAGTAATCTTCCCGATAGATAAATAATACCACATCGGCGTCCTGTTCAATGCTATTATGGGCAATGATATTTCCGGCGACAAAATTGTGGTTGCCCGGCATAGTCATATCGTAGACCAGCTCGCTTCCGGCGCTTTCAATGGAGGCTACTCTATCCCAGGATACTTCACTTTTTGTAAGGCTCGCAATTTCCGGAGATTGGACTACTTGAGCAAGTTTGTTTGCTCTCTTTCTGCTCAGGTTTGTCTTGTATAAACTTGTTCCGCAATATTGATTGCCCAACGCACCTTGCATTTGTCTTGTCGTAAGCTGTTGCTCGCTCATTGCCTCTACTGCATACAATCGCCACACAGCTTGAGGAATGATATCGCGGTTTGTATTTGAGATTTTACCCTTATTCCATTGCCTGATCGCCGCTAATGACTCGCTCTTGTATTGCCCTATTGTGCCAATCATGCTAGCAAATAATGCGATGTCATCTAGACCGCTAAGTAACACATGGTATTGTGGAAGCCCTTTATCACCTTGTGAAACCATTTTGAGCCGCGCATTGATGCCAAAGCGCAAGAGCAGTGCTTGTACATTGCTTGCCAATAGTTCACTGCTCGTCGCATAATAAATGGCTGGTCTTGGACTTTTTCCGTGCGTCATACGGATGCAGCCGTCGGTGACCCATAGATGGCGTAAAAACTTGGCAATGCCAGCATTCGACTGTTGGAATACTTTGGGTGGAACCAATTTTTCATGCGAACGTAAACCAAAAACACCTAGCTCATCGAGCCAAGCTGCGATTGGATTGCGTTTTCCACGCGCCAATCGTTGGCTTGCTGCCAGGTAAACTTGATACCAACCACGCTCTGGTGAAATTCTTGGTTCGACTTTGTTGCCAAAAATGTTTTTGCCTAATTCAGCCACTAACAATGCTAAATCGTGGTCCCTTGTCGTATATTGGATGATATGGCGAGGCAAAGTGCAACCATCCCCAATCAAATGACCTACCAGGGCAAGTTCGTCGCTACTCATGCTTTGCTGCTCTGGCCCAATCAATGTGCGAGGGATCGCGATGTGTTCGCCATATGGGATTTCATCTAGGCGTTTCCAACCATGAATGGTCAAAAACTTATGATTGGCTGTGGCGCAAATTGTTCGGCCAAGCTGCGTTGTCATTTTATAGATAGGCTTTTCACCTGTGCAGAAAACATGACTGACTGGTGTCGCCTCAAGTTTCCATGTCTCTAGATTTAGACTGATGGCATTAAACCCAGATTTATTAACTAAGTCACGAATGGGCGTGTAAGTGCCACTTTCGGGCAGATAAATCAGGGTGTTGCCCGCAAGACAACCACTTTCGCGTAAATCCGAGAGCATTGGCCGCTTATCCGAACGCGCTTCCACGGCGCGACTGAGCTGGCTGAGCGCAATCACCGGCACGTTTAATTCACGCGCCAGCGACTTAAGCGAACGGCTGATATAGCTGATCTCCTGCTGGCGATTTTCGTTGCGCCCATTGCCACCAGCTTGACCCGTCATCAATTGCATATAGTCGATCAGGATCATGTCAAGCCCGTGTTCCGCATAAAGTCTTCGTGCTTTGGTGCGGATTTCAGTCACGCTGACACCCGGCGTATCGTCGATAAAGATACTGGTTCCGGCCAGCATGTTGGCTGCCTCCAGCAAGATCGGCCATTCCTCCTCTTGCACGGCGCCCATGCGCAGGCGATGACTGTCAATACCCGTTTCCATCGAAAGCAACCGCTGCACCAACTGCTCGTTGCTCATTTCCAGGCTAAAAATGGCCGCCCGCGCCCCATAGCGTTTTGCTGCATTTTGGGCGACGGTGAGACCGAAACTGGTTTTGCCCATCCCCGGCCGCCCCGCCAAAATAATTAAATCGCTCTTTTGCAAGCCACCTAACATCCGGTCGAGCATCGTGAAACCGGTGGGGACACCCATCAGCGTATCTTGATTGCGCGCCAAGAAATCGATGCGATCGACGACGTTCGACATGATCGCCCGGATCGGCATCAAGTCACGGTGGATACGGCTTTCGCTGACACCAAAGACGATCTGCTCGGCGCGATCCATCACCTCATCTACATCTTGGCTTTCATCATAGGCCAGTTCTGCGATCTTGCCTGCGGCCGAGATCAGCCGGCGCAGCAGGGCGGAACGTTCGACAATGCGCGCATAGTGATCCACGTACATGGCCGTTGGCGTGGTGCTAATCAAGTCAGTCAGATAGGCCGGACCACCGATCTCTTCCAGTTGGTTGCGCCGTTCAAGTTCGTCAACAATCGTGACAAAATCAAGCGGCTCTCTTTTTTCATTCAGCGCCAACATGGCTTCGTATAGCCAAGAATGGCGTTCTCGAAAGAAATCTTCGGGACGCAGAAAGTTGGCTACCTTGATAATCGCGTCTGGGTCAATCATCAACGAGCCAAGGACAGCGCGTTCTGCCTCCAGGTTGGCAGGGATGCTTTTGGCAGGTACGTCGAAATCGTTCATAGACTGTTTAACTGGCGCCTTAAAGGGATAATTTTTGCGGACAAAAATAGCGACGCTGTATGGCAACAGCCTCGCCGTTTTTGATTACTGTACAAAGGTTGGGTACAAATTCAGTTGCCGAGCAGATTGTCCAGGTCTAACCCTTCTACGAAGTCTTGGAAGGCGCCTAAATCTTCTGGAGATGCATCTTCGCCTTCGGAAGGAGTCTCACCTTCATTCAGGCTCACTTCTTCTTCTGGCTGCATGCTGGCTTGATCCATGACCTCGTCAGCCACATAAATGGGGGCGCTGACTCGTACAGCCAGTGCAATGGCATCACTGGGACGACTGTCGATTTCGACTGTATTGCCATCGACATCCAAAACAATGCGCGCAAAGAATGTACTTTTTTCCAAATCGTTGATCAAAACATGCAGTACTTCGCCACTCAGCGTCTCAATCACATTTTTGAGTAAATCATGCGTCAAAGGTCGCGGCACGTCCATGCCTTGCAATTGTAAAGTAATAGCCTCTGCTTCAAATGGCCCAATCCAGATGGGCAGAAAGCGTTCGCCACCCTCTTCACGTAACACCACAATGCGATTGGCCGACATTAAACTGGCGCGAATACTTTCGATCGTCACTTCAATCATCTTTATTCTCCCGCGGCCCTCCGGAGCACTAGCGCGGCACGGTTGGTTAATTATTTCAACTACTTAGCGCAATTTAAACTTCGTCACGATTATAACACACTTAGCATTCGATGCAAAGTGGTTTTTCTACCATCATCAATTGTCATTTATACGCAAGACGGATAAACATAAGTGATTGGCCTTTCTAGACGGATGTCAATTTGAAAAGCAGCGTTTTACCCTACCCGCGCCCGAAGGCGGTGTCCCACAAGTGTAGGCACCTTTTAGGCGCGCTCCCCTAGGCAGGGAACAGCCGCGGAACATCCGAAGGGACAGTTCCTCCCCTGTGAGGTTAGGAGGGGGTAAAAACGCCAGCGTTCATTCCGACTTTAGTTTAGCTCAACAAATGGCGCCTAACCTGGCCGTTGGCGCAAGCGCTTGGGCTGCGCAATGATGCGCCGCTTGCCCTATCTTTAGGCTAGTATCCGGCCAGCATTGTGCGCCGTAGGCCATGCCTTTGTTGTATCTTTTCAATCAGACCTTATTCAATTTGAATTTTCGCCCAGCGTGCGCTATACTCAAGTAACAGCTTCGGGGCGTAGCGCAGCTTGGTAGCGCACTTCGTTCGGGACGAAGAAGTCGGAGGTTCAAATCCTCTCGCCCCGACCTGAAAAAGTATATATACTAGGATCAAGCCGGTTGTTGACTGTCATGTACAGTGAGCAATCGGCTTTTTTCTTGCCCCAAATTATCACCACAGCGCACAACTCCCATGAAACTATCCACAGTGCTTAACGAAGATTGGCTCGAAAAGTGGCTATGACTAAAAATGCGAGTGGCTGCCTATCGAACAGAGCAAGGCTGATAATTAAAGATTCGTTATAAAAATTGTAAAGCTTTGGTAAGCTTATTTGGGTAGTGATGTTAAATAATTCCGTTATAATATATTTCTGTGTTGTACAGGCAATTGTGACAAGTGCGAAGATTTTGACTGTTATACAAGAGAAAAGCTATCTCTTTTGCCAAAGAGTACGTGTAAATTAGAGTGGATGTCCATAATGGAGTTCAAATGCAAAGAAAGTATCAGAAATACAACTGGTCGTCGATCTTTTTGCTCTGCCTTACCTTGTTCCTCCCTAGCCAGCAGTCGGTGGCCTACGCAGAACCAAGCGACATTTCTACCAGCGGCGCGAGCTATACCATCGGACCCGACATGAATGGTCAGACGACCATCACTGTGACGGGCAACGGAGCCGTGGTCACGCTGCCTGAAATTTATGCCACACTGGGCGTGACGAACACAAATCCGTCAGTAGGAGTCAAGTGCGGAACGGGTCCCTTGCTCCAGAGCGTAAGCAGCGGCGTCTGGCAACTGAACGCTAGTCTCCACATCGGCACCAATGTGACGCTAAACTTGGGCGCCGATAGCGGGTCAACGGAAATCAAGTTGTGTAGCCAGACTCCTCAAGCCCAGGCCAAAAACCTCAGCGCTCGCAAAGTTATTCAGAGCGAGGAGGCGTCCGTTTCGGCCAGCACAGTGATCACACCCGTCTATTCTAGCTTCGTCGTCCTGCGCACCTACAACGGCATTATCAATATCGACAAAGCCTACATTCACTCTTTCGATCCAACCACTGGCAATTTTGATACTAATGTTGATGATGGGCGCGCCTACCTGCTGGCCAAGTACAAGGCCGAGATGAACATTCGCAATTCAGAACTCAGTTATCTCGGTTCAGCGGATGGCGAAAGCTATGGTATCGCTTGGCGTGATGTGAATAATACTGCGCCCGGCTCGCCGTTGCTCACGCGTGTGACCGGCCAAGTCATCCACAATGATATCCATCACAACTATTATGGCGTCTATACTTTCCAAGCACAGGGCATGACCTTTAGGGATAATCAATTCCACGATAATATTGGCTACGGCTTTGACCCACATGATTACACGCACCACGTGATTGTGGACCATAATCAGTCGTTTAATAACGGGAGGCACGGTTTTATCATCTCGCGCGGCTGTAACAACTTCATATTTACCTACAACGAATCCTACAACAATTTTAATTCCGATCCCGGCGAGCAAGCCCAAGGCTTCATGCTTGATCCTGGTGCTGATGGGACAGTCAAAGCATCTTCCTACAACAACGCATTTAGCAATAATAGTGCACACGATAATGAAGGATATGGATTACGCATTCTGGGGTCATCAAATAACCAAGTGCTCGACAATCATTTCTATCTGAACAAGCAGGGGCTTGTGCTCGATACAAACAGCACAGGAAATACGATTGACCACAATCAAATTGAGCAAAATACGGCATACGGGCTACTAACCCAGGACACAGCAGACAGCAATATAATCAACAACAACACTGTAAACGCGAATGGCAACAGTGGCATTTATCTGCATTCGAGCAACAATAGAGTAAGCGGCAATATCGTAAGCCAAAATCAGCAAGCTGGGATTGCCCTCGCGCAGTCATCTGGTGGTCATAGCGTACTCGATAATCAGGTGCTATCGAATACCATGAGCGGCAACTTAACTAATGGGTTGGACTTACGCATTGGTGTTACCCGAACCGTGGTGGTAAGCAATATTATTGATAGCAACATCAGCCATGGCATCTTCTTGACAACTGGGTCAAGCCGCAACTCTTTTGTGCATAACATTATTCATGCCAATCAGAAGTATGGCATTCAAGGGTCTGGCGCGACTACACTGCTCAACACCTGGTCAGAAAACCAAATTTACGAAAATGTATTTGGTGCCATCTCTTTGTTGTCCGGAGCCAACGCAAACTTGGCCGCACCGATCAACTTAAGCATCGTGAACAATGTAGTCAAAGGTACGGCTATCCCCAACGCCACAGTAGAAATTTTCGCTGATGCTACCAAGCAAGGCCATTATTTTATAGGCCGGACGACGACAGACGCTAGTGGCGCGTTTTTCTATCCTCTACCTGGCGCCTTGCCGGCGCCATATCTGACGGCGCTAGTGATTGACACGCAAGGCAATGCATCAGTTTTGAGTGGAGCAGTCCTGGCGCCAGTAGCGCCCACGGTGACGCCAACCGATCTGCCAAGTGTTACGCCGACAGCGACCGATACGCCAAGTGCAACGCCAACGCCGACCAACGCCAACGTGCCGAGCGCGACGCCAACCAATCTCCCAGGTATTACGCCGCCAGCGACGAATACGCCAGGTGCGACGCCAACGAACACCAACGTACCCACAGCGCCGCCAACCGCAACTACTAACCCCAACGCAACGCCAACCGCCACCATCGAGCCTAGCAACACACCAGTCATTAATGGAACGGCAGGCAATAAATTGTTCTTGCCGCTGGTGCAAAGATAAGAGCATGAGCGCACCCAGTTACTAGAGTGCGCTCATGCTTCAATTACTTACTATACTGAGGGGAGAATCAACGTGGCGTAAGAACGCTGGGTTCAATGAATAGGACTACTGGGGCGTAACCGTTGCGTTGGGGCTAACGGTAGGCGAATGTTCAGCCGTGAGCGTTGCTCTAATTTTCATCGTATCACGGACTGCGGCATTATCGGCGTTGGAAACGAAACGCCAACTTAGCAGCAGGAAACCGATCAAAAGCAAGACAAGTAGAATGGCGACCCATTGGGGTCTGGATTTATTCGATGCTGACTGATGCATAGTTGATTCCTTTATAATAAGCGTGGATTGGCATAGAGCGGTAAACAAAAGCGACCCGCTTGGGGAATTCTCCAAGCGGGTCGCTTGCTTTCTTTAGCAATTGACATGGACTAGAGGGTCAGATATCGCGCTCTAAAGGTGCTGGAAGCCTATTCGGGCGCCGCTTCATCGGCTTCTTCCTTAACGCTACGCAGGTGGGGGAAAAGCAGCACCTCGCGGATGGTATCTTTGCCGGTGAGCAACATCGTCAAACGATCGACGCCAATCCCAAAACCACCGGTGGGCGGCATGCCAAAACTGAGCGCGTCGATGTAATCTTCGTCGACAGGGTGCGCATCTTCGTCACCTTGGCTTGCATGATGATTTTCATCAATAAAGCGTTGTAGCTGATCGATCGGATCATTGATTTCACTAAACGCATTGCACAGTTCCATACCGGCCATAAAGCCTTCAAACCGTTCAACCTGGCGCGCATCGGTAGGCGATCCTTTGGCCAGCGGACTGACATCGCGCGGATAATCGATGAGAAAGGTCGGTTGGATCAAGTTTGGTTCGACAAAGGTAGAAAGTAACTTGTCTACCAGTTTGCCCCAAGGCTGTTTGGGGTCGTGGTCAATACGTAAGCGCTTCATTTCGTTCGAGAGCGAAGCGGCATCGGGAAACGCTTCGTAATCAATGTCGGACTCGTCAAGAATGGCCTGGCGCAAACTGATCCGGCGCCAGGGTGGCGTCAGATCAATTGTCTGATCCTGCCATTGCAAAGTCAAACTGCCCACTACCTTTTGTGCCACATACGCGATCATTTGCTCGGTGCGCTTCATCACGTCGTTGTAGTCGGCATAGGCCTCATAGAACTCCAACTGGGTGAATTCCGGATTGTGTTTAAAGCTGACGCCTTCGTTGCGGAAGTCGCGCCCGATCTCATAAACCTTATCAAAACCGCCGACAATCAGCCGCTTGAGATAGAGTTCAAAGCTGATGCGCAGATAAAGATCCTGGTGCAATTGGTTGTGATGGGTGACGAAAGGTCGCGCCGCTGCGCCGCCATAGACCGGTTGCAAAATGGGCGTTTCGACTTCGAGAAAGCCTTCGTTATCCAGATATTCGCGCAAAGTGCGCACAATTGCCGCCCGTGTACGAAACAAATCGCGCACTTCGGGATTGCCGATCAAGTCCACATAGCGGCGGCGATAGCGTTTTTCTTGATCGCGCACACCGTGCCATTTATCAGGCATTGGTTTGAGCGTTTTACTTAAAAATTGAACGCCGTGCACTTCGACGCTCAGTTCGCCGGTCTTAGTGACAAAGAGTGGCCCAGTAAAACCGAGGAAATCGCCCAGATCGATATGTTTTTTCCAGATGTCGTTGTACCAATTTTCTGGTAAATAATCACGGCGCACCACGATCTGCAGCTGGCCCGTGCCATCTTCCAGATCGGCAAAGCTCACCTTGCCCATGTTGCGGAAGGCTTTGAGACGCCCCGTCACCGTCACCGTTGGCCCAGGCGTCCCAACTTCTAGTGGTTGGCTGCTTTCGTAGAGGGCGCGCGCCTGCGCAATCGTGTGGGTGCGTTGCACACGCGCAGGATAAGGGTCAATGCCAGCTGCAATCAGCGCTTGCAAATTTTGTAACCGGGCCTGTTCTTGGTCGGTTAGATGCGCCGGGTCAAACAATGGATGTGGCGAATCGCTCACGATAACTTCTTTCTTTGCAACTGTGCGCTAGTGAATTGATCTATTCAACTTTGATGATCTTAAAGGTGATCTGGCCGCCGGGTGATTCAACTTTAACCTTCTGACCAGCTTTTTTACCCAACAACGCTTTACCCATCGGGCTTTCGTTGCTGACGCGACCATTGATCGGGTCTGCTTCGCGCGAGCCGACGATGGTGTAGGATTCTTTGGTGTCCATGTCTTCTTCTTGGATGATAACTTTGCGTCCAATCGCGACAACATTGGCGGGTGCGCTATCCTCTTTGATCAGTTGTGCGTGTTTCAGGATGTTTTCTAGCTCGCGAATCTTGCCTTCAAGAAAGCCCTGGGCTGTCTTGGCTTCATCATAGCCGGCATTCTCGCTAATATCACCCTCAGCCTTGGCTTCGGCGATCATTTGGGCCACTTCGCGGCGGCGCACAGTGACCAAATATTCTAGCTCTTCTTTGACTTTCTGTAAACCATCTTGGGTCAGGTAAATTGGTTGATTGTTACTCATTATTATCTCTCAAACATAAAAATTCTTGCTTACACATCGCGGCAACACACATGGGGAAGACGTAAGCTTGGATGGCAACTATGGCCGAAGTGCAAAGGCTTGCGGCATATCAATAGAAACGAATTTGTCCAACGTTTTGTTTCACATACCATTGGTTCGCACAACTTGGAGACACGTAGGGCGATGCGCGTAAATTGAAGCTTGATTGTACGGTCGTTTTATATATGTGCTTGCCGTCAAGCGCCACGATGGCGCTCAAACGCTTATACCATCGTAACCGAGCGCATCTTATCGTCAGTGGGGTTGCCATGAAAAACACCGCCGATTACCGGCGGCGCTTAATGCCTTTGTTTTATCTACTATGAAAGCAATCGCCGACCTGTTTTCAGGTCGGCTCTGCTGCCACTATTATACCGCGTATATTCGCTTTTTGTAAAATTTAGGTGAGGGTGTGTTACATCTTCTCTTTTGGGGTCTCTTTTTAAACCAGAGCCGGCGTTTGATAGAGCAATTTGCCTTGCACACGAATTTCGACATTGACCAGATAGGGTTGGAGCGCATTGAAGTTCGGCGTCATGCCTAAGCCAGGGGCATCCGGTGCATGAACCTGCCCATTTGCATCGCGTAAAATATGGTTTACGGTCATGTCTATGGCCAACGATTTTGGTTCAACCGGATACTCACAGATCACGTCATCCTGGAGCCCGGCGAAGGGTTGGAGTGATGCGCTTAGCGCCAAGTGGGACGTAAATGTATGGTTGACGTAGGTGACATGGTGGGCTTGCGCATAGTCGGCTACCTGCTTGGCGATGCTAATACCCCCAATCCGCCCCGCATCAATTTGCACATAACCCAGGCCAGCGTAGTCAATCATGTGTTGCGCCATATGAAAGTTATGACTGCCTTCACCACCGGCCAGTTTTACGTCGCCGCATAGTGCGGCCAGTTGATGATATTCTTTCAAAGCGCCCGATACAAACGGCTCTTCTAGCCAGGTGGCCCGACACGCTTGCAAACCCTTCACCCGTTGGCTGGCTGCTTCTAAATTGTCGTTCCAGACCGTGCCAATGTCAATCAGCAAAATGCCATCGTCGCCTAATCCTTCACGCGCCGCCATAAATTGGTCTTCATCCGCTTTTACACTGCTTTGCCCGATCGGACCCCAACCAAACTTGGCAGCGCGATAGCCTTTGGCGCGCGCATCGCGGCCTTTCTCCAAGGTTTTTTGGGGCGTGTCGCCAAAGAGCATCGAGGCATACGGTGTCTTTGGATAAACTTTCGTATAGCCAAGTAGTTTGTAGACTGGCTCATTGAGTTTTTTGCCCATCAGATCCCACAGGGCCATGTCGATGCCAGAGAGCGTGTGATCCGCTTGCAGTAGATCCAAACTTTCGGCGCGCACCAGATTGCCAATGCGGGCAATGTCAGCAATGTCATCCAACTGCTGACCCAAGACGGATGCCAGCACCGGTTTGCACGCGCTGTGGGACATTGGGCAAATCAGGCTGGCAATCGAAGGCAGCGGCGCGGCTTCACACTCGCCCCAGCCAACGGTATCTCCAGCTTGAATGCGCACCAGCAGGGCATCCTGGCTGCCGTCGCCAATGTTGAGTACTTCGGGCATGGAAAGGTAGAAAAAATCTACGGATTCTATCTTCATCTTCAAATTGATCCTGGTCTTGCGGCTAGTTGTGTCAATAGGTTGCCAACGTTAGATGGAGCGGCCCGTGAGTGCATTGCACTGGTCATGTGATCTTGCGAACTAGCGACCAATGCTTGACCAGTGCGCTGCACTCACCCAAACACGATAACTATACGTTGTCGTATTAGAATGGGTTGTAGTTTATCACCCTTCAACGGTGTTGCGCAACCCGTGGCTTTTTCGCGAGTGTGTCGCAAGTTGGGGTGCCGTCCTGAGCGCAGCGCACTGGTCACCAACTCATGGGATAATCTAGATCGGCCTGACCAGTGCAATGCACTTGATTGGTCGCATCCCGATTTTCTTGGCATCAGACATCGGTTGTATTATGCGCCAGGCGTTTTAATTCATCCATGTGCTGCTGGAGCGCTTCTGGCACATGCGCGTCCCAATACGTCCAGTTGTGTTCACCTGGATGTTCGTGATAGGTGTGCGGAATTCGCCGTTCTTCGAGAAAGGCATGAAAGCGGCGATTGCCTTCGATCAGGTGGTCATTCGCGCCACAGTCGAACGAAAGGCGCGGCATCGTCGTTGGGTCAAGCTGATCGATGAGCGCATAACAATCGAGGTCGGTTGCGCTGCCCGCCCAATACCAGTGTGGCGCCAGGGTATCGGCGGTTGGAAAGCCACCAGAATGTGACCAGATCGAGAAAAAACGCTCTGGATATTTTAGCCCAAGTCGAACCGCACCAAAGCCACCCATGGAATTGCCACCAATCGCCGATTTACCTGCGCTGGCTGGGAAAATCTGGCGAACATGATCTGGTAACTCTTTGACCAGAAAGTCTTCATAGGCCGTGAAAGGGGTACCGCCATTGGCCCACCGACTTTGCGCGCCATCAGGCAAGATCACAATCAAAGGCAGTTCGCTGACATAACGCATCAGATTGGACGCATAGAGCCATTCCGTATGACTCTGGTTGCCACCGTGAAGTTGGTATAACACAGGATAGGGGCCCGGCCCGACCACCGCGGCATCGGGCAGCAGGGCTGTGTAGGTGACCTGACGCCAGAGCGCTTGACTCATAAACTGAATGGTTGCAACGGTCAATGTCAACTCCTTTCGCTTTGTAGCACCGAATCGACCACGGCTACGATCTGCATCAATGGGTGCATAAAAACCTCCTTCGGGGCTAGTCTTAAGCATCGCATATGTAGCCATAAAGACGGACACGCAATCGGCGGCGAAGGTGATTGATCAGTGATACTTTCCCAGATGCTGAATCGCCACTTTGACGCGTTCGGCAATTTCCGCGGGCACCCGTGGGTTAAATGGCCCTCCTTCGCCACCGACGATGTCGGTAAACCCACTCAAGTGTATGGCTTCGACCACCGCCGAGTAGTTATAGACGCGCCCATTCATAAAACGTAGCTCTTCCAGCGCGTCGATCTCCGCCTCTAACTTGCGCGCCGCCGCATAATCACCGCGCCGCTGGGCATTGTTGATGCCGTCGCAGATGCCGGTGCAGAGAACGGCCGTACCGGATGTATGCCCCTTCGTGCCCAGTTCGGCCGCGTTTGTGCTGCGGTCGCCGATGCCCCAGATCACCAGGCCACTGTGGCCGACGCCTTCGATCAAGGGGCGCACGTCGGCTTCGCTTGTGCCCACTTTGACGCCAACCCAGTGGGGTGAATCCTTTAGCAGCCGAATGACGGCGGCGCGTTCGCTGGCATTGCGCAAGTAGTAAAGAAAACGCGCCCCGTATGTTTGACCATAGTGCTCGCCAAACTGCATGAACTGTTCATAGATGCCTTCGGGATTGGCCACACCCGTGAGCGGCATGATTAGGTAGACATCCGGCGGGCGTGACAAATTGGCCTGGGCGGCGACCAACTTGCCCGCTGTGCCAATTGGGTTGGGCACAATCGCCGACATCAGGACGCCATACTCGCCCATGACGCGCCCGGTTTCGGCGAAAATACGCGTCTGGTCTTCGGGTTCCAGATGGTGGATCAGACTGGTGCCGGCCACTGAAATGACGCGTGGTCGTCCGTTATCTAGGTGATTATTACGCATCAGATAGTCAATGTTTTTGGCATGGCCTGCATAATCGATCTCACGATTTTTGAATGGAATAATCGGGATCGTAGTCGGGCTATTCAGCGCCTCAAGTAGGGCCGGCGTGGCGAATGGCATGGTAATTTCCTCCTGACAGGCATCTTCAACAGATGACGACTTTTAGCTCAAATTGTAGCAACTACGCCTCACCCCCGCGCCCTGTGGGCACCCCCCTCTCCTGAACGGAAAAGCATGTTTCAGGAGAGGGGAGAACGGCCGTTGCTTTGCTCCCCTCTTCTGAACTCTGTCCTTCGATTCAGGAGAGGGGCCGGGGGGTGAGGCTCCCTTTTAGCTCAGTTCAACCTGCACCGCAAACGTGGCTTCCAGCCTTTCACCGGGCGCCAGCAAGCGGATGCCACTGGTTGGATCACCTTTGGCGTAGAGATTAACACCGTTGTTCGCATTCACGACCGGCTCCATCGCAAAGTATGGTTTGGGTGGGTTGAAAAAGACCAGATGGGTGCAACTGGCTGAGCAATGATAAACGAGCTTGACGCTACTTTCCGGCCAGTGGATAAAACCGTTGCCATCGTAGCCGTAAAAACAAACATCGATAAAATTATCGGGTGTTAATTCTTTAGGCGTTGAAAAGTCTTGGTTGGGTGCAAGCGGCTGCGCTGGCCCCGACGGGATGCGATTGTCATTGGCATCTGGATAGACACTGGCTACGTTGAAATGCACTTCCACAGGTTCGTCGGCGCGCGTCAAGGTTCGATTGTAGTAGGGGTGCCAACCTGTGCCCGCGGGCATGGTGGAATCGCCCTGATTCCAGATCGTAATGCGCGAGGCAAGTATATTATCCTTGAGTTCATAGACGAGTTCAGCCGTAAAGGGCCACGGCCAATTCACTTGCGCATGCGCGCGCGAATCGAATGAGCAACGAACTAGAGTGTCGCTCACTTCGTTAATCACCCAGGGCCGTGCCCGCGTGTCGCCGTGGCTGGCATGTTTTTCGCCATTTGCCAGTTGATAGGCCTGACCTTGAAAGACAAAATGACCATTTTCAATGCGGTTGGAATAGGGGATCATCGCAAAGCTGCTGGCTTTTAAATCCGTACCTGCGCTGCGCACATCCGGCATCACTGGCAGCCAACGGTTGCGCTGGTGGACAGCAAAAGCCATGATGTTGACGCCTTGATCGGGATCGACAATTAGGCGCAATTGTTGGTTATCAAGCGTAACTTGGGGCATAGATGCAATCTCCATTCAGATTTGGGTAAGGGTTCTGAGGAAAGTCGAGCGTTCCATGACGGTGGGTTGCCCGTTCACTTCGACAACCACCTGCGAAAAATTACGGGTTTGGATGGTTCCATAATCATGGCCGGCGTTGAACGGGTAGATCCCCAAGAAGACCAAGGGTTCTAGGCCAGTGTTGACAGTGCGATGGGCGGTGTGGCCGGGCACATAGACGCCACTATCGGGCGTCATCGACACTGACCAACAGTGGCCTTGTTCATCTTCAAACAATAAGAGACCAACGCCGCGCAACCCAATATAATATTCGGCGGCTGGGCGCCAGGCGTGAAAATGGCCCTTGGTCATGTAATATTCGCGGCCAACGCGTCCTGGTAAGATGTAGCTGATGCCGTAATGCAGCGCGCCATCGCCCTGGGCCGGTTCGATGTTGGCGACGGTATACAGCAGCGCATCTGCTTGGGCGAGCGCGGTCTGATAGGCTGCTTGATCGGCAAAGTAGCCGCGCAGATCACTAAGGCGACGTTCCAGACTGGGCGCGCCTTCAATCGTGCCGGTGATCGGATCAAACTGGGTCAATTGTGGAAATAGCGTTTGCATGATTGGTTTCCCTTAGGCTTGCAAATAGCCCAACCGCGCCGCCTTTGCCTGCGCCGTCAGCGCTAGTTCGGAGGCGAGGAAGCAATGTACCTGGCTCATGGCGGTTTCAGTGCGGTTGGTGATGTCATCAAGCAACTGGCGGCCATACGGCAAATCTAGCTTTGAACAATCGATATATTCGGTCTTAGTTTGGTTGACCAGGAAGAGATGATCCGTGCCCGGTCGCCCGGCAATGTCAACGTACTTACGCATTTCGATATAGCCGTCCGTGCCGAGAATGGTCAAGCGTCCATCGCCCCAGGTGGCCAGTCCATCCGGCGTAAACCAATCGACGCGGATGTAACCGGTGCAATTTTCGCTGCGGATCACCACGTCGCCAAAATCTTCTAATTCGGGATGTTCAGGGTGGTGATAATTGGCGACTTGGGCGTGGACAATTTCTGCGCTAGTAGTGCCTGTGTAATGTAGATACTGGTCAAATTGATGCGAGGCGATGTCGCAGATGATGCCGCCATATTTGGCGCGCTCGAAGAACCACCATGGGCGTTGCGCCAAGCGGGCGCGGTGAGGTCCTAGCCCGACGGTTTGGATCACCTGGCCGATCGCGCCGCTGCGAATTAGTTCGGTCGCCTTGACCGAAGCTCGCGTCTCAAAGCGTTCGCTGTAATCAATCGAATAAATGCGTTGGGTGGCTGCCTGAACACGCCGCACTTCGCTTAATTGTTCCAGGCTGGTGAAGCCGGGTTTGTCACTCATAAAATCTTTGCCATGCTGCATCACGCGCACGCCCAACGGCGCGCGTTCACTGGGGATCGCGGCGCTGATCACCAGTTGGATCGATTGATCCTCTAAAATTTCTGCTTCACTCGCCGCCAGTTTTGCCTGGGGATAATCTTTGCGATAAAGCTCGATTAGGTCTGGTTCCGTCGCGTGAAAAGAGACTAGTTCAGCACCGGCATTTAACAAAAGATTGGTCTGCCCATAAATGTGAAAATGATTCAAGCCAATCGTTGCAAAACGAATGGTAGGTGTGTTTGTCATAATCATATGCCTTTCCGACGTTAATTTTAAGCGCTATTTGTTCTGTGGGAGATGGTATGGACGGCCTGAAAGCACTGTGAGCAACTATACCATAGCACAAGGCTGGACAACAAGGTCGGTGAAAAGTTTAGCAGATAACCGCAAACCTTGGGGCAAGCGACAAAAAATGGGGCATGTCGCAGGTGGGGAAATTAGGCAATGCGAGGTGCAGCCAGATTTTTGGCGGCTTTTTTGCCGCAGGGATAAATCCCGCGTCTGACCATAGCAAGTCGCCTCTGCGACTGGGAATTTAGTGCCCGAGGGCACTTGCTACTGTCAGTGACCAAATTTCATTTGCGCGCAGAATCGGGGGAAATTAGGCAATGCGGCGTACTTTGACAGAGTCTTCTACTTAGTATACAATTTTTTAGGCTCCTCATCATAGGCAGGATTAGTAGCAAGGAAGAAAGAGATGACTGAATTACTGACAAGTGATCGCGTGCTAACGCCAGAAGATCACTCCTTCTGGGAAGAAAACGGCTATGTTGTGATTCACAATGCTGTGCCCAAAGAAAATCTGGAAGCAGTGATCGACGATATTTGGGCATTTTTGGGGGTAGACCGGCATGATCCAGAAGCTTGGTATAAAGCCCCGATCAGCAAAGCCGGGATGTTGGAGATGTATCATACCCAAGCCCTATGGAATAACCGTCAATACTCGCGGGTCCATCAAGCGTTTGCTGATATTTGGAACACGGAAAAGCTATGGGTCAGCTTTGATCGGGCCAACATGAATCCACCGGCCCGGCCCGATTGGGATTATCAAGGCATGGTGCACTGGGATGTGGATACTTCACAAGACCCCATTCCCTTTTTCGTGCAGGGCGTCCTCTATTTGGCAGATACCTCGGCGGACCAGGGTGGCTTCCAGTGTGTCCCCGGCTTCACCAATCGTTTCTCCGAATGGGTGAAGACCCAGCCGGCTGACCGTAATCCCCGGCACCCAGCGCTTGATCCGAGTGAAGTGAAGACGATCCCTGGCAAGGCCGGCGATCTGTTGATCTGGCGTAATCTGTTGCCACATGGCAACAGCCGGAATCGCAGCACCAAGCCGCGCCTGGCTCAATACATCAGCATGTCGCCCGCGCGCGAAGACAACGAAGAGGCTCGCCAGAAGCGCATCGAGGGTTGGCATGAGCGCAAGTCGCCTGGCGGCAAAGCGTTCCCTGGCGATCCGCGTGGCTTTGAACAAACCCGCCCCATCGCCGAGCTAACCGACCTGGGCAAGAAATTGCTGGGCCTGGAAAGTTGGAATGCCTGAAATATCTGGAAGTAGGGAGTAAGGATTAGCGAGGCTATTTCTTACTCCCTACTCCACAAAGAAATTCCATTGTAACTGATTAAGCGCGCACTTTGTTTGGTTTGAAAATTATACGTTGTTCAAGAATCATGGCTTGCCCCTTGCCTTTCATAATCCCTTAATCGACAGCGACGAGGTTCGCCTCAACGCTAAATGTATTGCTCATTCTGCTCGTCTTCTTTTCACCCAGAAATACTTTGTAGAAGGTATCGTGCTGACTAGCATTAAGGGGTGAGCGCGGCCTTACCCCCGCGCCCAGGGGGCTCCCGCTCTCCTGAACGGAAGGGCTGTTTCAGAAGAGGGGAGACAAGCGGCTGGTTCCTACTCCCCCTCCCCTGAACACTGTCCTTTGTTTCAGGAGACCCTGCTGGGGGGTGAGGCCGCCCTACTCCCACGCAATTTTGTATCGATACAGCCAGTCCTGCATACGTTCTCCAAACAAATTTAAGAAAATGGTCACCATGATGTCGCGAATTTTTGCTTGGAAGGGTGTGACAATCTGCTTATTGCTGCCTTGCCGTCTACCTTCCGCAACAATTTTTTCGACGCGTGGTTTGCGGTCTTGTTCAAATTGGGCAAAGACTTGCGCATAATTACCAGTAGAATCACGCAGCAATTTAGCCAGGTACATCGCATCTTCGAGCGCCAACGAGGCCCCTTGGCCAGCATTCGGGCTCACAGCATGCGCTGCATCCCCGATCAGAAGCACCCGGCCTTGATGCCAGGTCGGCAGCGATTGAATATCGCTAATATTCATCTTCACCGGTGACCTGGTGTGTTCGAGCAGGGTTGCAATCGGTGCATGATAGTCGCGATAAATGGTCAACATTTCCTGTTGGATCGATTCTGTTGTGATTTCCGTTAATTCTGCGCGGGTCAGTTCTTTTTCACTGGGCAAATTGGACCACCACATCATGTCGCCGATTTCTGCGCCGCAATAGCCAAAAAAGCCTTTTGTGCCAAAGGTAAAATGGAAACTCTGTTTGTCGCGCTGGCTTAGCGCTGGCACAGCGCCGGCTGGCGTTACCCCACCTATCCCAATAATGCCAACGTAGGCTGGCTTGGGGCTATTCGGCAAAACTGCTTGCCTAGTCTTTGAATGAATCCCATCGGCACCGATCAGCAGATCCCCTTCGGCACTGGTGCCGTCCGCAAAATGCGCGATTACCTTCGTGGCGGTTTGGGTGATGGTCGTGAGCCGTTTTTGATATTCGACCTCAATCCCTTGCTGCTTCATCGCGGTGGCCATAATTTCATATAAAGCAGAGCGCAGCAGACTAACGCCTGGTTGTCCATACTTTTGGATCGTGCCATTTTTATAATGCGTCAACACGCGCCCACGTTCGTTGTAGAAAATGTTTTCCAACGCCAAACTGCCGCGCGCAATAACCTTCTCTGCTAATCCCAGGGCAGCGAGTACGTTCATGCCGTTGGGCGCGAGTCCCAAACCGCCACCTACTCCATCTTTGTAAGCGTAAGCTTCGTAGACAACAGCTGTAATGCCGACTTTCTTCAGAAACAACGCCAAGGCTGGCCCCGCAATACCGCCGCCGATAATCAGAACTTTGCCTTGAAATTTTGGCTTGTTTGACATATACTTGATCCTTGTAGTTAGATTATAGACTCGAAAACACCGTAATCTCGATAATTGATTATCTCGATAATTGAGATAATTACAGTAATAACCATATCCTATGTCAAATAACCCATGCCCAATGATCTGAAAAGAAATCAATTAACCCAAGCATTGAATCGCCAATTTCGCTACGCTTCGGCCAATTCTGTGATGTTCAGCCAGGTAATTGCCGAGAAAGTAGGCATCCATTCGACTGATAATGAATGCCTTGATTACCTGCTTCTA
>JBBREZ010000032.1:0-24228 GCA_038225095.1 Caldilineales bacterium | reverse complement strand
TTCGGTGCCCAGGCTGACTAGGCTAACTTGATAAGGCGCAATGCTGATCGGCCATTGGATGCCATTTTCATCGTTGTGCAATTCAACCACAACAGCCATCAGGCGATCTGAGCCAATGCCGTAGGAGCCCATCACAATCGGGTGGGACTCACCTTTTTCGTCCAAATAGGTGGCGCCCATCGCCTTGCTATACTTGGTGCCCAATTTAAAAATATTGCCGACTTCTACACCGCGCACCGAACGCAACGCAGCGCCACATTGGGGGCACGCATCACCTTCAGCGGCTGCCACCAGATCAGTCACAATGTCGGCCTGATAATCGCGCCCATAGTTGACATTGCGTAAATGCCAATCGACTTCGTTGGCGCCAGCCACTAAGTTCGGACTGGCAGCGATTAGATCATCGACGATCAACAACACCTGGTCGCGCTTGATGCCGACGGGAGAACCATAGCCCGCCTCGGCGCCAACCGCATGAATTTCGTCAACGGTGGCCGGGCGCACTCGACGCGCCTTGATCGCATTCGTCAATTTGGTCTCGTTCAATTCCATGTCGCCGCGCACGACCGCAAAGACAAATTGTTCACGGGGTTTGCCATTTTCACCGGCGAGTTCTGCGACCATAAAGACAGCTTTCGCGGTCTCTGGTTCAGCGATATTCAAAAATTGGGCCAACGCAGCAATTGTCGTGGTCCCTGGCGTATGCACGCGTTCGATGGGCACTTGATCGGCGACAGATGGCTGCGGCTTGCGGAAGGTGGCAATCTGGCGATTCGCGCTGTAGCCGCAACTGTCGCAGATCAAAAGTGTATCTTCCCCAATCGGCGTAATCGCCATGAATTCATGCGCCATCGTGCCACCCATCATGCCCGTGTCACTTTTCACGGCGACGACTTCCAGCCCGCAGCGGTGAAAAATATTAAAGTAGGATTGGTAGATGCGCGGGTAAAAGGCGTCCAAACCGGCGAAGTCCAGGTCAAACGAATAGGCATCTTTCATGGTGAATTCACGCACACGAATTGTGCCCGCGCGCGGGCGCGGCTCGTCGCGAAACTTGGTCTGGATCTGGTAAAGCATAAAAGGCAGCTGACGGTAGCTACTCACCATTTGTTGCGCCAGATCGGCCATCAACTCTTCATGCGTCATGCCCAAGCACATGTCGCGCCCATTGCGATCTTTCAGACGCGCCATGTCATCACCGATCTCATACCAGCGGCCGGTGCGCTGCCAAAGTTCCGCTGGTTGCACCACAGGTAAATTGACTTCTTGGCCTTCGATGGCGTTCATTTCGACGCGAAAGATCGCTTCAATCTTCTGCTTGACGCGCAAGCCCAACGGCAGATAATCGAAAATTCCGGCGGCGATTTGGTGGATCATGCCGGTGCGCAGCATCAACTGGTGGCTGACAATTTCAGCGTCGGATGGCACTTCGCGCAGGGTTTGAAAAAACAGCTTGGACATTCGCATGAAAGAGTACTCCACTTTGCGTGATCATTTTTTCGGATAGTTTATTTGTTTTGCAACGACTCAGCCCTCGTGTAGATAGGTAAACAGGTAGCATACTCTGTCTACCTGTTTACCTGTCTACCTAGCGTAACGCTCCATCTGCCTAGTTACTTTATTTTTTACGGCTGAACTGCCAACCAGTGCTCTACCTTTTGCTTGAGTTCTTGATAATTCGTCACCCCAACCACGCGGTCAACTTCAACCCCAGCTTGCAAAAAAACGAGCGTTGGCAAGCCCATAATGCCATACTTCTCTGACGTGGCTGGGTTTTCATCCACATCTAAGGCCGATGTCAGCACGCGGCCATCATATTCCGTCGCCAAAAAACCCACATAGGCGGACATTACACGGCAAGGTTCACACCACTCGGCCCAAAAATCGACAACGGCGAGTTTGTCACTATGCAGCACAAGCTCGGTAAAATCAGCGTCCGTCACATCAATGGGCGCTGGCCGATTGGCGAGCGCTGGTCGATCTGCGGGCGGCAAGGACGGCGGTTTCGATGTAAAGCCAATCGTTTTTAATAGCTTGTGGAACATTATGCTACTTCACTTTTATGTTGATTACGAAGCTCAAAATCGTGCGTGATCTTGACAACGCCGGCCAGAGTGGCGTGCACACCACAATATTTTTCTACGCTCAGGTTGATCGCACGTTCGACTTTATGCGCATCCAATCCAACCCCCGTGACAATATAGTGCATGTGCATTTTCGTCCACGGCTTAGGCATTTCTTCCCCGCGCTCACCTTCCACGGTCATTTCGATGTCTTCTAGCGGCTGGTGCTGCTTTTGCAAAATGCTGATCACATCGATCAGGGAGCAGCCGCCCAAACCGAGGAGCAACATCTGCATTGGGCTGACGCCAGGGCCTTCGCTGCTCGACATCAAAGTAGCGTGTTGATGGCTATCCATACCAACAAGCGTATTATTTTCCACCCATTTTACGCGTGCTGTCGCCATTCGTCATTCCTTTATGCCAAAGCGCGCCAGGGTCATAGCGCATAAGTTGCTCGCCAATCCATTGATCAATCACAGGTATCAAGAGAGTATATGATCGCCTATCTCGGATGTCAAAAGTAACTATGGTATAATTAGGAAAAGAGGGATTCATTGCCAACAGGCATTGCGATGAGGCAGATCCTATCAAGCAGAGTAGGCCACGCCTGAAAATGTGCCTTGTCCCCATCACTTCTGACCCTTGAATCAGAGCAGGGTGGGCTACCCTATAGTCTTACAATCTTATTACTATATAAAGGAGAGCCATGTCTTCCCAACCCTGGTTCACTCATTATGAAACAAGCGTGCCACCCACGGTCGAGATCCCTGAAATTTTACTACAAGAGATGCTTGCACAATCGGCCAGACGCAATCCTAATAAGATTGCGGTGCGCCTGGTGCTTAAATACCTACCGCTAGGCCTGTCCGTTCAGTCTAAGTTGACGTATACTGAATTACAAGAAGCGACGGACCGGTTTGCAGTTGCGTTACAAAAGCTTGGCGTGCGCAAAGGCGATCGCGTCGCCTTGATGTTGCCCAATTTGCCCCAACAGATCATCGCCTATTTTGGCATCTTGAAAGCTGGCGCCATCGCGGTCAACACCAACCCGACTTATACTGCGCCCGAATTACAACATCAACTGGAAGATTGCGGTGCGGAAACCATTATCCTGCTCAGCGGTGCGTACGAACGCTTAGCCCAAATTCGCGAACATACAGGGATCAAGCATGTCATTCTCACCGACATTCCCGAATCACTCGGTTGGCCTTTCAAAAGCATCGTCGAAAAACAGGTGCGCACCAATAAGCTGATGAAGGATATTGCGCCGGCCCCTGGCCTTTACCGGCTCTATGCTTTACTCCAACAGGTGAGCGGTCAACCAACGCCCACCGGGAGCCAGCACAAAGATATGGCGCTTTTCCAATATTCCGGCGGCACAACTGGGGTCCCAAAGGCGGCGATGCTGTCGCATCACAACCTGATGAGCAATGTGACGCAAATGGTCGCCTGGTTTACTCCCGCTGAATTCGGCAAAGAAAAAGTGCTCTGCGCCTTGCCCTTCTTTCACGTTTATGGCATGACGGTTGGCATGCTGCTTGGTTTTGCCCTCGGTGCGGAACTGGTGGTCGTGCCAGACCCGCGTAACGTGAACCATATCCTGGAAACGATCAACCACGAAAAAATTACACTCTATCCAGGTGTACCCGGCATGTACATTGCGATTGTCAATCATCCGAAGGTGCACCAATACAATTTGCGCTCGATCAAGGCCTGTTTGAGTGGCGCAGCGGCCTTGCCGGTGGAAGTGGCGCAGAAGTTTGAAGCGCTCACCGGTGGGCGGCTCGTGGAAGGCTTTGGGATGACCGAAACGTCACCCACAATTACGGCCAACCCAATCCAAGGCGAAAGTCGCGCCGGATCGGTTGGCCTGCCCTTGCCGAATACCGAAGTGCGGCTGGTTGAATTAGACCCAGACGCGCAGGGCAATTATGCCGATGTGGCTGAAGGCAAGGAAGGTGAATTTTTAGTGCGCGGCCCGCAGGTGATGAACGGCTATTGGAATATGCCCGATGAAACCGCCAAAATGATCAGCAGCGATTATTGGTTGCACACGGGCGATATTGCGAAGATGGACAAGGATGGCTATTTCTATATTGTAGATCGCAAAAAGGATTTGATCATTGCGAGCGGTTACAAAGTGGTGCCGCGCGAGGTCGAAGAAGTGATCTTTACCCATCCGAAAGTGCGCGAGGCAGCGGTGGCGGGCGTGCCTGATCCGAAACGGGGCGAAACGGTCAAGGCTTATATCATCCTTAAAGAGGGGATGAGCGCCACCGAAGACGAAATTCGCACACATTGCAAGGCAAGTTTGGCCCCTTATAAAGTGCCAGCTTTAATCGAATTTCGCACGGAATTGCCTAAGAGCCAAATTGGTAAGGTCATTCGCCGGATGTTGGTCGAGGAAGAAAAAGCAAAGTTAGCGAAAAAATGAGCAAATGACGCGGACGTGGGTCGCGTCATGCTATTTCTTCAATTTTCGAAATAATAAACCGATTGTCCCGCCCAGCACCCAGCCAACCACTACATCGCCGGCGTAATGGATGCCTAGGGCGACGCGGCTCCAACCCACCCCAAAGGCTAATCCCCAGGTCAACCAGCCCCAGTTGGGCCATAATAAATTCCCCCAGAGCGCAATTACACCGAGGCGTGCGGCATGACCACTGGGAAAACTATGGACATCGGCGCCGCTGCCGTAAAACAAAGATCGCTTGCCCGGTCGTTGCCGCTGTACTTGGCGTTTTACCAACAAGGTTGTAACGGTGGCGATGATCGCGCTGGCAAGCCAGGTTACGATCAAAACACGCCGTCGTTGGCGCAGATCCGCGCTGGACTGGTCGGCAGATTTAAACAAGAAACCAGCAATCAACAGCCACAGCCAACTATCACCCAGATGAGCGACCAACGAAGCGATCCAGTAGCCCAGCGGGCGCGGCTGACTTTCATCCAGCTTGAGCGCAATCCGCTCACTGAGCGCTACATCCCAAGCATGGAGCTGCTCAATCAACGACCAAAGCTTACTGTGCATGGAGAATTTCCGGCCCACTTTGTTGGTTGGTAGCCTGTGGTTTTTGCGCTAAATAGGCCAACACTTGCGCTAGTTGATGCGGCTTATCTACATCCATGCCCGGTTCGGCAAACGGCAGGATCACCGGTGCGCCGCTTAGATCGAGCGAGCGTTGGACAATGGCGAGCAAGTCGGAAAGCCGCAGGCGATGAAACAGAAACTTAACAATCACGCCGAAACCGAGGAGACGAAGCTGGCGCACGACACTTTTGCGCTGCTCCAACATCTGCTTGATCAGTTTCTGGCGCTTCAATGGCACCGAGATCTTGCCCAAGAAAAGATTGCCGTTACAAAATTGACCTTCCAGCACGCGCAAATAGCTGCGTTGACTGTTGGGAAAAGTCGCTTCCATCGTCTTTTTTTCTACGATGCCCCAATAGACAGCTTTATCCAACGCTTGACAGGCGGTTGTAAACTGGTCAACCATCGCGCTGGTTAGCAATGGAATATCCCCGGTCAGCAACATGGCGGAGCGTTCCTGGGATTGGGATTGCGCCAACCAGTTGAAACCATAGATGATATTATCGAACATGCTGCCCTGGTCGGTCAGATACTGCACGGCATGACCGAATGCCACACCATCCTCCGGTACTAAGCCGACAATCACAATCCGCTCAATCGATTGACTTTGGGCCAACGCATTGACAACATGCCAGATCATCGGTTTGCCGTCGATTTTAATTAAAACTTTGTGGGGTTCACCACTCTGTTCCGTGAGCGCGTCAGGCTTATTTCGGTCATACCCAGCCACAATCACAGCATCAAAACGTTCTTGCATGCGCAACTCCTGTATAAAATAGAAGGGCGACGAATGGTCGCCCTTCTATAAATTACTTGGCTTTACTTTGATCGATTTTGATCCGCAAATTGTACTCTTCAGCCATCAATTGCTCAAGCTGCGCAGCCAACTGATCAAGTCTGCGCTGATTGATGGCTGGCCGTTGGGCCTGTTCGCGTTCCCATTGGCGGCGAACTTGCTCGATCTGTCGTCGCACAGCCTGTTTACGGGCGATCAGGTCAAAACGATCAGCCATCACACTTGGTTCTCAGCATGCGTTCGCTACGGTTACTCTGAGAAGTCACGTGGTACGCGCGGTTTATACAGCAAGTAACCAAGTCCCACACTGATAAAATAGAGGATGATCAGCGGCGCCATTACAATCGACATATTCACTGGATCAACCGTTGGCGTGATCACAGCAGAGATAATCGCGATGATCACAAGCGCATAACGCCAGAAGCGCAGCAATTGTTGCCCACTGACAATGCCAGTACGCGACAAGAAGCCAAGGACGACCGGCGTTTCAAAGGAAACACCGATCCAGAAAACGATCTGGGTTACGAAGCCAACATAGCGGTCGAGCGTCCATAATTGTTCGACATGCGTGCCGGCAAAGGTTTGTAAAAACTGGATGGCCACGGGCAGCATCACATAATAGGCAAAAGCCATACCGCTTAAAAAGAGCAGCATGATCGCCGGTAAAGTCATAAACAACGCCCGTTTTTCATTGGAATATAAGCCTGGCGCAGCGAACGCAACCAGTTGATAGACAATGACCGGCATGGCGATCGATGCGCCTACCATGAAACTGATTTTAAAGACGTTGATGATAGTATCAGTGGGACCAGTCGAAATAAGCGGGGCCGTTCCCAATGGTGATTGAAGAAATGTTAGCAGCGCATCTCTGAAAAAAAACGCAAGCAGCGTACCAATCAGCAACGCTGAGATGATCCAGATCAGGCGAACGCGCAATTCGTTCAGATGCTCGATAAGCGTCATCTGCCCGTCAGTAGGTTGTTGATCCATTGTGGCTGCCATAGGCTATCACCGCCTTACTTTCTAAACAATGACCGGCTCATACACATAATACCGGTCCGACTTCATTCAATATTTTCTTGTTTGTCAGAGACGCCGTTTAAGCTTACTGCGGTTGCGTGCTTAACCAGATGGCTCTCTATCACAGGTTCAGCCACGGGCAGTTCCGCTGTTGCAATATCCGCATCGGTTACACTAGCTGCATCCTCATCCACCGGTGGCGGCGGCAGGATACGATTTTCAACTTCCTCGACCGGTGTAGCAGTGGAGTCAACGGTCAGCGCAGTAGGCGTTGCATCAATTGTTGTTGTGTCCATTGACGTATCCGTCACAACCACTGTTTCTGTGGTCGTGGACTCGACTTTGACCTCTGCCTCTGTCACTTCTGCGGCTGGCGAAGCAGTCGCAGTAGCCGTGGTCACAGTGGTCGTCGTTTTCGTCGTCGTAACCGACTTTAGACTATCCATGTGCTGCTTGGCTTCTTTCTCGGCCGAGTCAACTAGCTCGCGCATCAGCTTTTGCGGGTTGATATCATCCAACACTTTCAGTTCATCACCGAATTGAGAAGTCAACTCGCGCGTGAGGTTGCGAACATAGCCCCACATTTTTGCGATCTCACGCATGGTGCTCGGTAAACGTTCCGGTCCCAATACGATCAACGCGATCACTACGATAAAAAGCAGTTCGGGTAGGCCGATTCCAAAGAAGCTAGTGTCCATAGGCAGTTGATAGGAATCTTTTTAGAGGAGTTTCCTAAAGACCTCATCCAGTGCTGAACCCAGCACACCATTGACAAAACGGGGGCTACTATCGCCGCCAAACATTTTGGCCAATTCTACGGCTTCATTGATCACAACCTTAGGAGGCGTACCAGAATCTTGGCAACCAATTTCAAATAAGGCCATGCGCAAAATATTGCGATCAATAATGGCCAGTTGCTCTACCGGCCAATCAGGTGCGTATTTTTGGATAATCTCATCAAGTCTAGTTTTATGGTTGACGACGCCGCTGACTAACCAGCGTAGAAACTCTGCGCCATGCTCACCAGGGGGATGTTGCGCCAAATGCTCATCCACGACCGTGCCTGGCAAGTGGCCGACGATATCTACCTCAAACAAAGCCTGCAATGTCTGACGTCGCGCTTGACGCCGTTGCCGGATGGTCTGGTTATGATCGTCTACCACAGGCGGCTTAGGGCTCTTCTCGCCATCATTCTTTGGCCTGTCATTTTTCTGACTATTAATTTGCTTAGGGTTGATTTCTTCAGCATGATTGTTTTCAGCCGACATCATCAAATTACCTTTTGGCTGCTTAAAAACTGAGGATGGTTTTGGGTATAAATGATTCATTGTTCTCGTTTTAGGCCATTACCAAGCCACCGTCCACGCTCAACACCTGACCGGTGATAAAACTGGAACGTTCGGCAGCCAAGAACAAGACAGCCCACGCCACTTCTTCCGGCGTACCCATCCGCCCCACCGGTGTATCCTTAACAATTGCGTTATTTTGCTCTTCATTCAACACCGCCGTTAAGGCCGTCGGAATAAAGCCCGGAGCCACGGCATTTACGGTAATGTTGCGACTCGCCACTTCACGCGCCAGGCTTTTGGTAAAGCCGATAATCCCCGCCTTGCTGGCCGCATAATTGGCTTGACCAGCCTGGCCGGTAAGCCCAACCACACTGGTAATGTTAATAATGCGGCCCCAGCGGCTTTTGATCATGCCCCGCAATGCCGCGCGTGACATGGCATAAACACTTTTAAGATTGGTGTTGATCACCGTATCCCAATCTTCTTCTTTCATGGTCATCAGTAAGGTATCGCGCGTCGTACCGGCATTATTGATCAATATGTCCAGGCTACCCAATTCTTGCTGTACTTGCTTAACTAAATTGGTCGCCTGCTCGGGGTTGCTAACATCAGCCTGATACATGGCACAAATGCCGCCTTGCTGACGAATCTCTTCCGCTACACGGGTAGCGCCGTCGGCGTTACCCCGATAATGAACAGCCACTTTCGCTTTTGCTGCGGCCAGCTCTTTGGCAATCGCAGACCCAATCCCGCTGCTGCTGCCTGTAACCAACGCTACTTTACCAGAAAATTCCATAAACTGCCTACCCGCCATGTTTTATTTAAGCTATGTCTAGTCCAAATGGACGATAACATTGATTGATTTGTCCGAGATGAGAGTTTTCGATCCATCAGATTAAAAGCTTCTCATTTCCCGGTCGGATTGCCGCCTTGTCCTTGTCACAGGAATTATATCGCTAAAATCAAGAAATGGCGAATACGAAAAATGGGGAACCCAAACTTGTGTTGGCCTGCACCAAAGATATCCTCAAGCACAGCCTAGCGGAACAATTTATTGCGGCCTGGCACGATGTCAAATGTCAGTAAGGCTAGCTAGTTGCTGAGACAAAATTTGCGCGAAAGTGCGTACGCTGTCCGGTGTATTGACCGCCAAACGGGTAGCACTGCGATCAATGCGTTTCATCAACCCGGTCAGCACTTCACCTGGGCCGATTTCCACAAACGTAGTCACACCGGCCAACAAAGCTAATTGCATGGAAGCGGCCCAACGAACACTGCCGGTCAACTGCGCCACTAATTCTGCTCGAATAGCTTCGGCACTGGTCAATAATTGGGCACTGGTATTGGCAATGATCGGCACCATGGGCGCGGCAATCGGCATGGCATCGATCACGCTGCGCAATTGATCGGAGGACGGTTGCATCAAGGGGCTATGTGCCGCAATGCTCACCGCTAACGGCACAACCTTTTTTGCACCAGCCGCGCTGAGCGCCGCCATTGTCGCTTCCATGCCGGCGCGATCACCGGAGATGACCACCTGGCCTGGACAATTATCATTGGCCACCTGGGCAATCCCGCTGTGACGGGTCGCTTCGGCGCAGATGGCGGCAACCTGCGCTTCCTCCAAGCCTAACACGGCCGCCATCAGGCCGGGCGCTTGTTCGCCTGCTGCTTTCATCAGCCGACCACGCTCCCGCACCAAACGCAAGCCATCCGCAAAACTCAAGCTACCAGCAGCCACCAGCGCAGTATATTCACCCATACTGTGCCCGGCGACAAACGAAGGATGGGTGGCATCGGACATTAAAATTGTTTGCCCTAGTTCCTGTTGCAAGGCGCGCAAAGTAGCGACACCAGCCGCCAATAATGCAGGTTGGGCGTTGATCGTATCGGTCAGTTCCGCTTCTGGCCCTTCAAAACAGAGTTTACTGAGCGCAAAGCCAAGAACAGCATCTGCTTCCTCAAACGCAGCTCTGGCTACCGGATATGCGTCGACCAGCTCGCGCGTCATGCCAACATGCTGGCTACCCTGGCCGGGAAAGAGAAAACCGGTTGAAAGCGCGCCAGAAATGTAGTGAAATTCAGTCATAAGAATAGTTTGGGCCAATCGCTCATAGAGCACGCCAATCAAAATTGAACAAGCGTAGAGACATGCCATGGCGTGCCCGTCCCGTCAATCGTACGCCGTTTATTGGCTTCGTCTATAAGTAAAAAGGGGACCTGGTTATCAACGCCAAATCCCCCTCTTTTTGGTTGCTTATGCGGCTTTTGTCGCTTCGCTAACGTCAAGCACCTGGCGTCCACGATACTGTCCGCAGTGCGGGCAGACCCGATGGGGCAACATTTTCTGATGGCAATTACTGCATTCCACCAGGTTAGGGATGGTCAGCGCATCGTGGGCGCGACGACGATCGCGACGGCCCTTGCTAAGTTTGCGTTTTGGTAAAGGTCCCATTTTGTCTCCTTATGATCGCTCGTTTACAAAGCAATCGTTTTAAAAATATCAATTTATGAGCGTGCACCAGGCACAGTGTGGGTAAGTTGGCAAAATCTGCCGAAAAATTCACACGTTGCGTAGATACATTTTTATCATTTATGATTACCCCACCCCAGCCCTCCCCTAGTAAGGGAGGGAGCCGATTGGTGGATAGACCAAGCAACTTCGATTGTCCCTGATCGCACAGCGGGCACAAAGTGCCATCAGTCCCCTCCCTTACTAGGGGAGCGGGAGCCCTCTTTGGGCGCGGTTTCCTATGATTCTTGGTCAGATTGATCACTCAAATTCAACAATGCCGACCAGCGCGCATCAACTACTTCCTGCTCGGCCTCTCTAGCATCGTCTTCACTACTCAACAAGCGCACATCACCCATACCTTCGCGCAGAGCCGTTAAGTTCGGGCATTCGCCAGCGCCTTCCCAGTTACAGCTTGGATACATCGGCAAGTTCAACCAAATATTCTGCCGGACGATTTCCGCAATGTTCAGAATATGGTGCTCATCAATCAGCAGGGCAGCGTCGTCTAGATCCTCGGCGTCGCCTTCGTACTCATCTGGACGCAGATAACGACCGGTCTCAACCTCAGTCCACGGACGAAAATTTTCCTCAATTTGAAAGCGCACGGGCACGGCAATTGGTTCCACGCAAAGATTACAATCCGCGCGCACCGCAGTGCTCAATTGGCCGGTAACTAATGCGCCACTGTTCGTACGCATAATCTGCACTTTACCCACCAGCGGTCCCAGCAAGGGAAGTTCAGAATCTAGTTCGTCCAAACTTTCAGCCAATTCATAGCGGCGGACCGAACCGATTGGTTCTTTTAATAACTGCGCAATATTATATTGCATGATCGATCTCTTCCCGTCGAGCAAAACCAGGTCAGTCCCGCTGACACGAACCTGATTTTAAGCTACATGGTGCTTTTACTTGAGTATAACTAACCAACGCGCGTTACTTTGGCGCGTCTACAAGCAAGCCTTGCCTATAAAGTCAAAAGGCAGAAGAACATTATAACTTTGGCACGGTTTCCTGTCAAAATAAATGGCAAAGCGGTAACTATCAAGATTTTTGACCTTATAGAGGAAACATTTAAACCGCATTCTCTAATGCGACGCTAGCGTCGCATTAGAGAATGCCTAGTCCGCATTGTATGACTTCTATTTGTTTTCTCCTATGCGTTGTCCAGGCTTCACCGCTCGTTTGGAGCGTTACGATCAATTGGATCAATAAAGCGGCCAGTCCCCATTAATTGGACGCCATTTTCCACTTGCTTGGTAATCACTTGTAATTTCTGGGCCAGATCTTCGAGCACCTGCACCGCATAGCGATCAGCTTCTTCGGCCCGCCGTTTGGCGGCAATGCGACTATCTTCCATAATGCGTTCGGCATCATGACGGGCAGCCACCACAATCGCATCTTCGCTCAGAAGCTCCATTGCTTTTTGTTTGGCCTGCTGCAAAATGCGATCATATTCGGCGTGCGCATCGGCCAAGATGCGGTCGCGCTCGGCCAATGTCCGTTCGCTCTCCATAATCGAACTCGGTACGTTGATGCGCATCCGTTCGATCAGTTGTCCAAATTCGTTGGCATCTACCATGCGCAGCGCCGAAAGCGGAATTTGCCGTCCACGATTGAGTGACTCTGTCAATTGGTCGATCAGTTGTAAGATGGCGATAGGACACCTCCTCGTTTTACTTTGCTCAACCGCGATGGGCTAATTTGCCGCCCCGGCGCGACCCGCTGCGCGCACTAGGGCTGGTTTCGGACAAGTTAAATTTATTGCGTAAAGCCTGTTGCACCGGATCAGGCGCCCAGAGGGTCGTATCGCCGCCTAAACTCGCCACCTCTTTGAGAATGGTTGAGCTTAAATAGGCATACTCGCCATGGCAAAATAAACAGCAAAGTTCAATGTCACTCGCCAAATGGCGGTTAGCGCCGCCGATTTGATGTTCATTCTGGAAATCGGCTATGTTGCGTAAGCCGCGCACAATCACATTCGCCGCATTTTGGCGCGCATACTCAACAGTTAGCCCCGTGTAGGTCGTTACCGTGACGTTGGCAATATGTGCCAATGCCATGCGCGCCAAGTCCAAACGTTCGTCTGTGGTAAAGAGCAACTTTTTTGGCGGTGCATCATAGACAGCGAATACGACTTCAGCAAAGATTGCACTGGCCCGTTCGGCAATGTCAATATGCCCGTTATGAATAGGATCGAAGGTGCCAGGATAAAGCGCTCGCGTCATTGGTTAAAAACCTCTTGATCTAATTTCTGGGTTTGAGCTCTGGAAAAGTCGTAACGTACGACCCCATTGACCATGAACACCGGATCAACTCGCGTAGGCCAACCACAGTATAGAACCTAACTATCAGCCTAGGGCAAAAAGTCCGCAAAAACTTGGTTGCCCATCATCAAGCCCTGGCGTGTCAAGCGTACCCGCTGATCATTGATGTCGAGCAAGTGCCAATTGTGCAATTTAGCCAGCTCGCTGGCAAAAACCGTGGGTAATTCAACCTGATGCAGCGCCCGAAACCGCTCAAACGCCACGCCTTCTTGCAGCAAGCGCAACCCCAACATCATCGTTTCGCCCATCGACTCGCGCGGGTTGATCACTTCGCTAAATTCCTCAACCGACTCACCCGCGTTGATGCGTTTGACATAGCCAGCCACCGGTTTGCGATTGCCCCAGCGCTTGCTCACCAACTGCCCATCCGCAGTCTTGGTGCGCAGATGGCTATGCGCACCTGGTCCGATGCCAAGATATTCGTGGTTGCGCCAGTAAAGCAAATTGTGCTGGCTGGCCAATCCCGGTATGGCAGCGCCCGCAACACTGTTTGGTTGCGCACTGGCTGCTGGCTTAGCCCAATTCGATACTTCATATTGGATATAGCCGGCATCGGCCAGGTGCGTCATAGCAAATTCGTATAAGGTGGCGGCGTTATCATCGTCGGGCGCTCGCACAATCCCGCTTTGCACCCAGTGCTGCAAAGGTGTATTAGGCTCAACAATCAAGCTATACAAGCTCAAGTGTTCTGGCGCTAATTGGAGGGCCTGGGCCAGTGTCGCTTGCCAATTCTCCAACGGCTGATCGGGCAAGCCAAAGATAAAATCCAAATTGATATTGGTAAAACCAGCATCACGTGCCGCGCCAAAGGCCCGCACGACATCATCAACATCATGGATGCGCCCTAAGAATTGTAATTCTTGCGGTTGGAAGCTCTGGACACCAATACTTAAACGATTCACACCTAGATCATGTAAGGCTTGGAATTTTGGGCGATCTACGGTGCCGGGATTAGCTTCGCAAGTAATTTCGCAATCAGGTTCTAGTTGAAAGCAGCGATGGACTGTTTCAAATAATTGAGTCAGTTGGCTGGCCGTCAAAACCGTGGGCGTACCACCCCCCAAAAAGATCGAGGTGAGGGGACGAGCGCCGAGGCGCATGCGCCATTGCTCCATCTCCATACATAACGCATCAACCGTCGCCTGAAAAAGTGGCTTCAAATTAGCATAGGTATTGAAATCACAATAGGGACACTTTTTTTCGCAAAAAGGAATGTGGATATACAGCCCCCACGGATTGGCAGATAGAGTAGCATTTAAAGGGGTGACCATGACAGATTCAGGATAAACAGGCATTTTATTCTACTATCAAAAGTAAGGACGCGAAAACGACGGCCATGCAGGATTAACGCACCTTCATGAGTTAGTCACTCATGTTGCGTAGGAACAGCAGTTACACAGAGAGCACAAAGAACACATAGAGAACACAGAGTAACAACAATCTGCTCTGCTAGTTTTTCTTGATAAGCGTAGCGCCGTCCTCTGTGTAACCACTTTTGCATGCTGCTTGCGTAACATGAGTGAGCCAGCTAGCAGGGCACCGTTTTACAACCAATCGTTGCTGGCAGGCGAACGTTGGCAGCGCGCAAAAATTGAGACGTGCTGGCAACACTGCACTCGCAACGCGCCCACGTTTTAGCCAGTTAGCGATTTTCCAGGCGGAAGCCATGGCCGCGTACGGTGACGATATAGCGGAATTCTTCATCGGTTTCAGCAATTCGCTCGCGCAAACGGCGCACCAAGGCATCGATCGCCTGTTCGCTGACGCCTTCACTGCTTGCTTCCGGCCAGACGGCTTCGATAATTTGCTCGCGCGTAACCACACCGCCGCCCGAATCCCAAAGCGCTTCTAGCAGGCGATATTGATGCAAACTGAGCGGCGGATCGGCCAGAATACCATTAACCCAAACTTGGCGCGTCTCTTTGTCCAGGCGCAAGCCAGCCTTATCATTGTCAACGGTTAAAGGCGCCGTCGCCCCAGCATCGACAAAGGCAAGCTTAAAGCGCAGCGCGATCTGAATTTCATCACCATCATGCAAAGGCAAGGAACCCTGCATTTCTTGGCCGTTTACGTGAGTGCCGTTTTTGCTGCCCAAATCTTCCAGCTCATAACAATCACCTTGCCAGGTAATACGCGCATGTTGGCGGCTCACTTGCCGATCCGGCAGCGCAATATCACACTCATCGCTGCGGCCAATCGTCAAGGCGCGAGTGCGATCTAATGGCCAACGGCGTCCGGCTTCCGCCCCCCGCTGCAAGACTAACATGGCGTTTTCGCGCGGACGCGATTTAGGTTGGTACTGTTCTGTATCAAATGGTTCTTGATTCACTTCTGTGGTCATGCAAAACCCTCTTATCAATAGAATGAACACCTGTATGCCTACCAACCATTATACTTTGCTCAGGCGAAAAGCGTAACTGTAGATGGTTGTTTCAGACAAATCAGTGGCTTGGCGGTTCGCCACACGAAGATCTGCCATTATGATGATGATACTGGCGGCAATGTTGGTCAAGCAGCGGCGTTTGAAAAATGAATTTTCATATTTTGCATAGATAGGCCAGGATTGACAGGTTCGCTATCGTGACGCATAATGGACTGCGGCAGAATTTGACTCGTTCTTATGATTATTTTGCTATTATTTTGTTTTTGCTTGTATATTTTTCACAATTTATCGCCACTGCAGTGAAAATTGATCTACGTAAAAAATGCAAAAATTCATCTGTGCTAAAACCTTATGTTTGATAAATTCTTCGTAAAGACGAAATTCAGCTTGCGAAGGTAAAGGGAGCACGCCTATGCAGAACATTTTAGAGCCTGGCACCATTTTACGCAAACGATATGAAATCTTAGAGTTAGTTGGACAGGGCGGCATGGGTGCGGTGTATAAGGCTACGGATCGCCGCCTGGAAGGTCGCATCTGCGCGGTTAAAGAGATTTTACCCAATCTAGTCGAAAACTCCACATCCGAACAAGAGTTGGAGCAAATTGCCGAGCAATTTCGCACCGAGGCCAGCATTCTTGCCCGGCTGGATCATCCTAATCTGCCCAAAGTCTCGGACTATTTCTCCAACGGCAGCCGCGAATATCTGGTGATGGATTTTGTGGCTGGCCACGACTTGCAAGAAATTCTGCAAGAAGCGCGCCGTCAGAATGAGTTCCTCAAAGAGCAACAAGTGCTAACCTGGGCCACCCAACTGCTTGATGCGCTCGAATATCTTCAGGATCAAGACCCACTGGTTTTACATCGCGATATCAAACCCAGCAACATTAAAGTAACACCGCGTGGTGATGTAAAACTTGTCGATTTTGGACTGGTCAAGGTGTTAAACCATGATGAAACCCGCACGGTGACGGTTGTGCAAGGCCGCGGCACCGTGGCTTATACGCCGCTCGAACAATATGGGGGCGACACTGGCTTCACAGACGCCCGTAGCGACATCTATAGCCTGGGTGCCACCCTCTATCATTTAATGGCGGGCGAACCACCCGTCGATGCAAAAGAACGTTTCTTACGGCCTGGTAGCCTGATTTCACTTCGCCAGATCAATCCCGATGTCTCGCCACGGCTAGAGCGCTCAATCTTTCAAGCATTGGCAATGCACCCTAGTGAGCGGCCCGCCAATGCCCGCGAAATGCGTGATCTGCTGCTCGGCTCCAAGCAACCCTTGATCATGGTGGACATTCCAACGCCTAAACAGCAAAAAATTAGTTGGGGCAAGGTCTTAGAGCGCAACCGCATCCTGATCGGGGCGGTGATTGCCCTCTTAATTGTAGCCACGCTGGTCAGTGTAGTTCCGCCGCTATTACCATAAAGCGGTTACACAGAGCACACAAAGAAGACATAGAGCGCACGAAGGAAAGCAAATTTTCGCTACCGTTGTAACTCTGTGTTCTCCGTGTAAAATTTCCTCTGTGCCCTCTGTGTAACTGCGGTTCCTGCATGATAATATTACGCCTGCTCGATCAACCCGTCCACAATCTTCGCTGATGATAACACGCCCGGCAAGCCTGCACCTGGATGCGTGCCCGCGCCGACAAAATAGAGATTATCGAAATCTTCCGAGCGATTGTGCGGGCGGAACCAGGCTGATTGCGTCAAAATTGGCTGCACCGAGAAGGCCGACCCCAGATAGCTATTGAGCTCGCCTTCAAAATGCAAGGGGTCAATCATGTGCTCAGCCACAATGTTAGCCTGCAAATCAGGCAGATAATTTTCTTCTAAAAACTGCATAATCGCGTCGCGATACGGCTTGGCAGCCTTCGTCCAATCAATCTTGGCGCCCAGATTTGGCACCGGCGAAAGCACATAGAACGCCTCATGGCCCGCTGGCGCCATTGACGGATCGGTGATGGTTGGCATGTGCAGGTAAAGCGAAAAATCTTTGGGCAACTGATCGTTGCCGAAAATCTCGCGCAGCAAGCCTTCATAGCGCTCACTCAAAATGATGTTATGGTGGGCAAGTTCGGTGTCCGTATAACGGCGCTTGGTGCCAAAATAGATCACAAAAAGCGACATACTATACTTCATCTTTTTGATGCGTCGGTCACTATTCTTCTTGCGCGCCTGGGCAGGCAGCAAGTTTAAATAAGTCCAGGCCACATCCGCATTCGAAATCACAATGTCGGCCTTGTGAATAGCGCCATCCGCCATCCGCAGCCCGGTAACTTTACGACCTTCGACCAGAATCTCGGCAACAGGCGCATTAAGGTGAATTTTTACGTTCAATTCTTGTAGCAGCCGATCAAAGGCGGCCACGATCGCACCGGTGCCGCCCAGCGCATAATGCACGCCCCATTGGCGCTCCAAGTAGTGAATCAGGACATAAAGTGAGGCAGCATCCAACGGATTGCCGCCGATCAACAAGGGATGAAATGAAAAACAACGCCGTAGAAAATCATCCTGAATAAACTTGCTCACATACCCATACACGCTGCGATAAGACTGAAGCCGCACCAAATCGGGCACGACGCGCACCATATCAGCCACATGCAGGAATGGCTTATCAATCAGCGCCATGCCCGTATCGAAAATGTCTTTGGTCGTGCTGATAAAACGCTCATAGCCCGCTTTATCGGCCGGATTCCATTGGTCGATCTGATCAAGAATAAATTGATGGTCGCCATTGTAATTAAAGTGGCGTTTTTCGTGGTTAAAAATACGATAAAATGGATCACATGGCACCAATTTGAAATAATCTTCGCGTTGGCGGCCGGCGATGTCCCAAATTTCATCAAACAAGAACGGCGCCGTGATCACGGTAGGGCCACCGTCGAATTTGAAACCGTTGATTTCATAAACATAGGCCCGCCCGCCCAACTTATCGCGCTTCTCAAACAATTCCACCGCATAGCCTCTAGCGGCCAGCCGCGTGGCGACCCCCAAGCCGCCAAAGCCGCTGCCAATCACAATAATTTTTTTCGCCATTCCATTAATCCTTTGATATATTCTAACTAAGTGAGCAATTCTTAATTTGCACAATATTTGTGCATGTTTTGTCTAATTTTAACTGATATTAGAGTAAAATTCAGTGGGAAACATCCGTTTGGCAGATCGAATCTGTCCACCATTGTTCTAGCGCAAAAATAAAGTCCTAAGCAATAAGCTTAGGACTCGCAGAACAGATCAATTTATTGCTTAGCGGGATGTAACGCGGCTATAACCAACGGCGCACCTGTGTTTTATATTCCGTGTACACTGCCCCAAATTTATGGGTCAAGTATTGCTCTTCACGCTCGATCACCCCGCGCTGCACCACCACCAACACGAAAGGCAGGATCAAAATCGGCCAGAGCGCGTTCACAAAGCAGGCGATCCCCGTATACATCAACGTAAAGGCCAGATAAATTGGATTGCGCGTGTAGCGAAAAGGCCCCGTATCGACAATTGCGGTCGTCGGTGTATCAGGGCGCAAACTTGTGTGGGCGCGGCGCATGGTGAGGGCGGCGGCAAGACCAATCAGAAAACCGGTTGCCATCAATAGCGGGCCAACAATGCGCCCTACCGTGCGCGACAGAAAAGATCGTGGATATATCCAGTGGAGTAACAGCCCAATCAGTAAGGAAACGGCATAAATCAAAGGTGGGGGTGCAATTACATTGGCGTGCTTGTGAGAATTTTCGGTCATCAATTCCTCCTTGTTGAATAGCAGGGATAAATCCCGCAGCTGACAATAACAAGTCGCCGCAGCGACTGGGGCTCTAGTGCCTGAGGGCACTTCCTCCTGTCAGTACACGAATTTATTCGTGCTGCTTATTCGTGCCTGCTAAAAAAATATCAACTCAATTCGTCTTAATCTGCTCCAGCGTCAAAGCATAATTGCGGCTGGGAACCGAACCCAATTGCGCAGGCCAGCGTCCTGTAATCGCTTCCGTAATCTTGCCCGCATGCTCGTGAGAATTTTCAATAAATAGGGTATAGCGTTGCTGAATGCCGGCGACGACCGTACCAGCCAGGTAGAGGCCTGACACATTGGTCTCCATCGTGTCAGGATTAAAAACGGGCGTCCGGTTCTCGCCCTGCAATTCCACCCCGGCCATTGCCAACAAATCCTGCTCGCCGCGAAAGCCACTGTTGATAAGGACAAAATCAGTCTCATGCAAGATGGACGAAGCACTCGGTGCGTCAAGTTGGGTCACCGGCAGCAGCACCACGTGGGTTGGCGTAATTTCTACGGGCAGCGTCGCCGGCAAGAAACCAATCGTGCCGGCCTCAATCTGCGCCTGGATATCGGGTAAAACCCAATGTTTAACCGTGTGTTCATCAAACTGTGCGCGTCGGTAGCTCAAAGTCACCTGCGCGCCAACAACGCAACGCCGCTTCTACGGCAGAATTTCTGCCACCGACAATCAACAATCTTTTGCGGAAATAGTCATGCGGGTCACGAAAATAGTGCGAAACGTGTGGCAAATCTTCGCCAGGAATCTGTAGACAGTTTGGATGATGCATATCGCCAATTGCCAAGACAACGCGCCGGCAACGATAATGGCGTTCGCCAGCCAGTGGTTGGGTGGTTAGACTGAAGCCTTCTGACGTGCGCGTGAGCGCAGCGACTGGCTCATAGGTGTTGATAGCGAGATCAAATTGTTCCACAATCGCGCGCAAGTAGGCCAGATAGTCTTCACCTGTAATGCGTTGCTGATAATTATTCTGAATGGGGACGCCAGCAATTGCCAACCGTTCTGTCGTACTAAAAAAGTAGGTATTGTGCGGCCACCACGTCATGGTATAACCAATCTGGTGAGCGTCAAAATGGATATAATCCACCCCGGCCCGCTTCAAACAGACGGCCAGCTCCAGCCCAATTGGCCCAGCGCCGATAATGGCGACATCATGGATTGGACTGTTACTGTTCGGCGTGACGCCGTTGTGATAAAAATCATGCTGCTGTTGCGGCATCTTGCAAAACCTCTGACCAATCAGATCGTTCAATTTTCACCAACCATAGCATCAGATTGCGTAACAGTCAGTAAGGTTCAGCTTGATTTCTCTGCTGCGGTCTAGACTGATGTCAATTTGAAAACCAGAGATTTTGACCCTCTCCTAGCCTCCCCCTGCTGGGGAGGAATTGATCCTTCGTTTGCCCGATGACGGTTCCCTCCCTGTTTTGGGGAGCGCGCCTAGAAGGCTACCGCCTCTGGGCGCGGATGGGGTAATTCTCTGCTTTCCCCATAACTTTGGTCTAAAAAGCCCTTAAATCCGCGTTTCTCCGCGCCAATCCGCGTTCAATGTCCTTGATGCCATACTCCAATTAGTAGAGACGATTGGTATAACTTTCTAGAATACCGGCTTCCAAATCAGCTAACGTTGTATTCGGTAATTTTGCTTGATCGAGTAGCATTTCGGCCAGGGAAGGCAAGGCGCTACGTTCCGGCCAATGCGCAGGATTCCACAGATGAGAACGCTTCAGCGCCTTAGCACACTGGAGAAAACATTCTTCGATTGTAATCCCAATGCCTAGCAACGGTCGCTTGCCTTGAAACGTCATGCGTTCCAGCAACGCTTCATCGCGCACCAGCCAGGCGCGACCATTGACGCGCAAGGTTTCTTCAACGCCAGGCACCATAAATAGCAGACCAATCGCCGGCGTTTGCAAAATGTTGCGCAACGTATCTATGCGGCGATTGCCGGAGCGTTCGGGAATAAGCAGCGTTTGATCGTCCAAAATCTGGACAAAGCCCGGTGCATCCCCGCGCGGCGAGACGTCACACCAGCCATTGGCGGCGTCCATGGTGCCAATCGTCAGAAACGGTGACAGGGCAATAAAGGCGCGACAATGAGCGTCCAATGAGCCTTGTTCCTTCTTCAGCGAAAGTTCACTTGGTTCGCCGACCAACGTGCGCAGTTCCGCTTGTGAGGTAATCACAGTTGTAAAGGGATGAGATTTCATGAGTTAAACTCCTTAGGCAAGCCCCATGGCCGCAACTAGGCTTTGCATATCTGGCACTTCGAGATCGGGGGTGACGGCAACCGGCAGGCTCAGGCCGATGCCCGGTAGAATGCTCTGCCGATTCACCCAAACGGTCGTCAAGCCAAGTTCTTGCGCTGGGACATGATCGTGATAGAAACTCTGCGCTACATGCAGCACTTGCGACTGAGCGACGCCCAATCGCTGCAATGCCGTGTGAAAATTATGGTGAGCAGGCTTGTAGCTGCCCACTTGTTGGGCTGTAATGATAGCATCGAATGTAACTTGCAAACGTTTGTTGCTTTCGGCAAACATCGCATCGTCAATGTTCGAGATGATCACAAGCTTATAACGGGTCTGCAAGCGCTTGAGCGCCGCCACCGTGTCGGCAAAGGCCGGCCACTGACCGACCGAATCGGGTAACACATTCAATTCGGCTTCGGTGGGCGCAAAGCCCAATTCGGCGGCGATGTCCGCCATGACATTGCGTAATATGGTTCGATAAGGTTGGTAGGGGCCAAATTCCTGTGCAGCTTCAGCCTTGGTGTACAGTTCCAGGAGCTGGGCATCGGTTGCTGCAATAGTGCGCTGCGCCAATATGGGCTTCACCGCCGCCAAGATGCCAGTTTCCCAATCGATCAGGGTGCCATAACAATCAAAGGTCAGGTGCGTAAAATTTTCGAAGTGAATCATTCGCCTGTTCCGATCATCTATAAAGCTAGCGTGGGCTTGAATGTAACGTTTTTTGTCAGGTGCGCCAGTATGTCAGGCCATTATAAACTAATAGACAAACCAAATAAAGGTTGCACATTTGTAGAGGCACGGTATACCGTGCCCGTCCAGTTGGATTGTGCAGCGTCTATTTGGTTTGTCTATTAGGATTTTTATCCGCCAAGCGCACTGAACTTTTCGCTCAGTTCATAAAGTCTTTGCGATTCCAGGGCGGACGCAGCGTTTTGACCAACTCACTGACAATGGCTGGCCGCTTGTCGCTTTTGATGAACCATAAATCGATTTGCTGACCGGCTTTCGCCGCGTTGAAGATCAAATTGTTGATCCGACAGTAGGTGGGCTGGCCGCCTTCATAACAGGTGCGCGGTGAGATAGCGCCGTAACCACTGTTATAGCGGTTGGATAGGTTGGTGCATTCGCCAATATAACTGGGCGTGCCATTCAGTGTTAGTACATAGACACCAGCATAAATTTTATCACTAGGAATATGAAATTTACAGAATGGACCCTGTCCATACGGGTTAAGCGCCAACCCCTGAGGGTTTTGATAGTCCGCGCTCGGCGAGAATGCTTGAATTGCGCCCTTGTCGTCCAATTGTGGACGGATCAAGGCGGCCCATTCAAAATTATATTTTCCCCAAATTTTCATGATTAACTCCGGCAGATGTTTGTTAGCAATTTAAATGTTCGATCTCCAAAGTCTAGTGGACTTCGTTTTTGCACAAAGCATAACGCAGCTCGCCCGTCAATCAACGTGGTTGAGCACGGTGCTCTCCATCCCGGCGGATGCGAAATTTCTATTAGGTATAGTCTATTTGTACAGCTGACAAAACGGGGTAGGTTCAATGTTTATTTTCATAAAAACATTGAACCTATTTACAGATAACCGCGTTTGAATTCAGACTGATCGGACGTGCGGGGGTAAATCAAAGATCCTGATTTTGCGGCAACATGACCAGATCGCGAATAGTCACATGCGGCGGCTGTGACAGCATAAAAATCGCAGCCTCGGCCACATCCTCAGAGCGTAAACTGATGCGTTCTGCAACATGCTGATCGATTTTCGTTGCTTCGGTCATGCCCCAGAGTTCGTTCGCCACTCGGCCTGGCGCCAGTGCACCGACGCGGATGCCCGAAGCGGCCACCTGACGGCGCAGTGTATGCACGAAGCCTTGAATCGCGTGCTTGGATGCACTATAGACCGGCTCCCAGTGAATATCAATCAACCCAGAAATTGAGCTGGTGATGAGAATATCGCCAGAGCCTTGCGCCGTCATGTGCGGCAGCACGGCGTGCACACAGCGCAACACACCATTCACATTCACATCCATCAGCTTGGCCCACTGATCGGGCTCACCCTCAATCACTGGACCAGGAATATAGATGCCGGCGTTGGCAAAAAGCACATCAACCCGGCCAAAATGCGCCACAGTCTGCGCTACCATCTGCGTCACATCTGCCCCAACAGTGACATCGGTCGGCACGACAAGCGCCGCCGAACCTAACTCTTCGGCCAGCACGCGCAGTTTATCGGTTGAGCGCGCCGCCAAGGTTAACTTGCAACCTAATCGCGCTAGGGCGCGGGCAGTCGCCGCGCCAATCCCAGAGCTTGCCCCGGTAATAATCACAACTTTGCCGACGAGTGGATGTGCCATGATTGTCTCCATTAGCTGTCTTTGCCATGCATGCAGCCGTGCATCAACCCCTTCACCATAAAGGCAGATGAGTGATTGACGCACGCCAGGGTTTAAATTTTTAATCAATTAAAAGGTTAACTCTTCAGGCTAAAGTACAACAACGGATGAAGCCAGGAACTATCGGCTGTTGTCTGAATCCGTTGTTGTGTTGAATGAAATCAGAGCAAGCCTAAACAGTTACTTAAAAGGTCATGTTGCGCAGCCCACCAGTGGTAGGGCCACGATAGTTCGTGGCTGTACGGACGAGCGTCTGCGTAACATGACTTATTAATCAGTATATTAAGGCTGTCAAGGAATTT
>JBBREZ010000031.1:0-25332 GCA_038225095.1 Caldilineales bacterium | reverse complement strand
TTTCCGCATGTGACCAGAGCCTGCCAGGGCGCTGTTTTCAAAACCCTGGCCCTGGTCAAAGAACTGATGGCTCGCACGCACACCCAACAGGGGTTGCGCGTCACGGTCAACATTCTGGATACCCTTTATCAAACAGGTCGCAAAGCGACCGACGCCTTCATCCAAAATATGCCTATTCTTTTTGACGATTTCTTGCCGCAATGGAATTATCGGGCTGTCCCAAAACTACCTTAATTGTCCGATTTATTTAATTGCCATTCCTAAGCAGAGGAATCCGATGGAAACTGTTAATCACTACCCGTTTGCGCGAACGAACAGACCACCGACTTTTTTACTCATTATCACTGGTTTATTGATGTTGGTGGGCTCAATACTGATGATATTATTTGGGTTATACTTCACTGGCAAGACGACACTGTCCTGCACGCGCCAAGAACCAGGACAAATTAATTGCACGATGCAAGAGACGACCTGGTTGGGGCAACGCAGCCACACGACGGAACTCAATCAGGTGCAGGACATTCGTCTGCAAACGGCTGATTGCACAAAATCGACCTACAATGCATCCAAAAATCAATGGCAAGACGAGGCGAGCAGTTGTGATACCACGATCATTCAAACCAGCACAGGTGACGTGTACGTGCCGCTGCCCAGCAGTTTCTATAGTCCGATCAACGCGTTCATCCATTCGGCGCAACCAATACTCACCGTCATCGACAGCCACTGGTTATTGGCATCCATGCTCGTCTTCTTTGGTATGATTGGTATGCTGTTCAGTAGCATGTTACTCAAATTCTTCCTAAAAACACAATCGCGCTTTTATTAGGGAAGCTGGATGGGCTTAGTCTATAACGCGCCGGGGACGGACGGATCGACTAGGTCTGCCCTATCTCGATCTGTTCCCCCATCCCTAGCACGTTCGACCCGATCTCTCTGTTTAACCAACGCGAAAACCGCTGGCGAAATAAAATCTAAAAGGGTACAAGCGTCGCCTGGCGCTGCTTAAAATGTGTCAGATACTTGAGTCCAGCCTGGCGCGCGATCGCCATGGCCGTATCGAGATGGGCGCCCACATGCTCCGGTCTGTGGGCATCAGCGCCAAGCGTGATCCGTTCGCCGCCCATTTCGGCATACCAACGCAAAATTTCTAAGCCTGGCGTCATCTGCTTAGCCTTGATCAGCAAAGCCTTTGTATTCAAATCCAGTGCGATCGCATTATCGATACAATTGCGCAACACCGGGCGGATCAGATCTTCGTAACGACTCGGCTCATAGCCACCATAAACGGCATGGGCTGTGCGCACAGGCACGTCAAAGTGGCTCAGAATATCAAACCCGCCAATGCGCGTCATTTTTTCTAGTTCCACAAAGAACCGGCCAAACGCCTCGTCAGCTGGATAGGTCTTGAAATAATTGATGTCGAACACGCTATCATCACCCACCCAATGTAACGAACCCAGGGCATAATCAAAAGGGTAACGTGCCAGCATGGATTGCGCCTCGGCCTGGAAAATATGTGGCTCGCCCATTTCTATGCCCGCGCGGATCGTCAGACGACCGGCAAATTCTTGCTGGCAGCGGGTCAGTTCGGCAAACCACGGCTCTGGCCTAAACCAATCGACGCACATTTCACCTGGTTGCAAATCGTAATGCTCAGAAAAACCGATTTCGGGGATTTGTTTATTAATGGCGCTGCGGCACATGTCGGCCATGGGTATTTTGCAGTCGCAGGAAAAATTCGAATGCATATGATAATCTTGCGGGATGATCACCGGATATATGCTCCCTCTGAATGGTGATTAGGTAGTGTGTATAAATTAGAAATGCAGACCTCTCCCCCCGCCCTCCCCTGCTGGGAGGGAGCCTGTCACGGGACAGAACATGGCGCTTCGGATGCCTGGGATCGATCCCCTCCCTTACCAGGGGAGGGTTAGGGTGGGGTCAGTCGTATCCTGCTGCCAACCAACGGCGTAGACTACGCGCGCTGGCGCGGACATTTTCTGTTGGATCAGCGTGTTCGGGCTCATGTTCAATGCTGATCGGGCCTGTATAATCGAGCCGTTGTAACATCTCCACACAGCGCTGGATCGGTACACAGCCTTGGCCATAGCGACAGGTGACGTGTGCGCCGGGCGCCAACACATCTTTCAAATGGATGTGCACCAAATGGTTACGCAACTCAACCAGGGCGAACATCGCATCAAAGCCCTGGGTGCCAAACCAGCCCGTATCGACCGCGGCACCGATAAAACCATCCGCTCCGTCACCGATTTTTTCCAGAAGTTCCTGGGGCGTCTTTTCGGGATGATTTTCAATGCCTAGACGCACGCCATGTGCTTTGAGAATCGCGCCGCGCTCGTCGCGATCAGTTTTCAATAAGCCAGCATTGCCGCCAAGTACGGTTGTCCCCAAGGCGTTCGCCAACTGACAACTTTTCTCCACTTTCTCGCGCGTATTGCCAAAACTGCCTGCTAGGCTCGCCACGCGCAGTTCGTGTTTAGCCAGCAGATTGCGGGCAATCGCCACATGTTCAGCGGTGGCCCATTGCCAGTTTAAATGGCCGGTCCAGATATCGAGCATCTCGAAATTCATCGCACGAATCTCTAACAGGAGCGCCTCGAAGCGTTCGGCATAGGTTTCTAGCGGGCGAAAATAACTATTCGTGGCCTGGTCGCCTTGCCCCCAGCCTTCGGTCATGTTGTAATGCAATTGGCGCGCTACAAAGTTGGCGCTCATAAAGGAAAGTGGATTCACGGTTTTGGGTCCTCACTTTTCACTTTAGCAAAGACCAGCGTATTGCGTAATTCGCCGGTTAATGGACAGCGGTCATCGGCATGGAATGTGGCTTCCAGGGTAAAATCAAGCCGGCGGGCGACGGCGGCGCTGCGTTCGTTTTTCGCATCACAACGAATTTCCACGCGCTGCACGCCCAATGTATGAAAGGCAAAATCGGTAATCCCAGCGACAGCCTCCGTGATATACCCCTGCCCAGCATACGCGGTGCGCACCCAATAACCAATCTCAAACTTGGGCACCGCCCAGTCGATGTTGTGGAAACCGCTGCTGCCCACCAAAGTATTCGTCCCTTTCAAAAAGAGCAACAACAAGAGATCTTCGCGCAGCAAAAAGCGGGCGATCTTCTGGCGGACGCGAATCTCGCTCTCTTCCAAGGTTGGGGCAGTTTTCGCCCAAGCCATCCAGGGCCGCAATTCGTTCAAAGAGTCGAGCACAGCGGCATTGATCTCTGCCCCGTCGCCGGGATGTGGGCAGCGGATGGTCAGCCGAGCGGTCTCAAAACTAGACGGAAAGTCGCGCAGAATAGGGTCCATCATAGGCTCCAATCGGCTACAGTTGGATCGTATAGCGCTGGCCAGCAACGGTTTGCCAGGTCACAACACCGGGTTCTGTCATTTGCGTGATCACAGGCTTTTGATCGGCCTGAATATTTACGGTCTCCCGATAACGCAACTGGCAGGATTTGCCCAAAATCGAGTGCACGAGTGCGCTCGTCAATCGGCCGTTTTCCCAGGTCATGTCTACCTCAAAACCACCACGGGCGCGCAGCCCCTTGACATAACCGCTGGGCCAGGATGCAGGCAAGGCGGGCAACAAATGAATTTCTCCAGTGTGGCTTTGCAATAACATTTCTGCGATCCCGGCGGTGGCGCCAAAGTTGCCGTCGATCTGAAAAGGTGGATGGGCGTCAAACAGGTTAGGATAAACGCCACCGCCTTCCATGACCACGCCGGTTTGCTCGACCAGATTTAACATGACGCCCAGCATCTTGAGGGCGTGATCGCCATCCCCAAAGCGCGCCCAAAAGTTGATCTTCCAAGCCATCGACCAGCCAGTGCCACCATCACCGCGCAGTTCGAGCGAACGCATGGCGGCTTTGAACAATTCTGGCGTGCCTTGCTGGGTAATCTGGCGGCCAGGGTGCAGGCCGAAGAGGTGCGAGACGTGGCGGTGTTCATCCTTTGGATCGTCCCAATCGGCAAACCATTCTTGCAATTGCCCATACTGGCCGATCTGCGCAGGGTAGAGGCGGGCGCGGGCGGTGGTTAGTTCGGCGCTAAAGCTGTCGTCGATGCCCAAGATTTGCGCGGCCTCAATGCAGTTGGTAAACAGATCCCAGATGATCGCTATGTCCATGGTTGAGGCCATGCTCACCCCGGCGCGTTGACCGGCTGGCGTGATGAATTTATTTTCGGGCGAAGTCGACGGCGCCGTGACCAGATGACCTTGGTCGTCTTCGATCAGCCAGTCGAGGCAAAACTCGGCCGCGCTTTTCATGATCGGGTACGCTTTGGTGCGCAAAAACTCTACGTTGCCGCCAAAACTATAATGTTCCCACAAATGTTGGCAGAGCCAGCCTGCACTCATCGGCCAACAAGCCCACACCGGGTCGCCATGTCCATAGGCGCCAACCTGGCCAGTCTGCCGCCAGAAATCGGAATTGTGGTGCGCCACCCAGCCGCGACAACCGTAGTTGATTTCGGCGGTTTTGCGCCCATTCACGCTCAGATCTTCGATAAAATCAAACAATGGCGCATGGCATTCGGCCAAATTCGTGCTTTCGGCGGGCCAATAGTTCATCTGCGTGTTGATGTTAATTGTATAGTTGGCGCTCCACGGCGGGCGAATTTCATCGTTCCAAATGCCTTGTAAATTGGCGGGCTGCGTGCCGAGTCGTGAGCTAGTAATCAACAAATAGCGGCCATACTGGAACAGCAGTGTGAGCAGATGCGGATCAGCATCGGTTTTGAAGGCGCGGATCCGCTCATCGGTGGGTTCGTCGGCCGCGGGCGTGACGCCCAAGTCCAACGTTACCCGTTGGAAAAGCGCTTGATAATCGGCGACATGGGCGGCGCGCAGTTGCGAATACACTTGACCCGTCAGCGCCGCGGCTTCCGTTTGCACCTGCCGCACAATCTGATCAAGTGGGCGATTAGCGGCTTGATCGTAGCCGTTAAAGCTGGTCGCGGCGGTCAGGAACAGGGTGGCTTGGGTTGCGCCGGTCACCTGCAAGCCCTGAGCAGTGGTGGTCACCTGGCCACCTTTAAGCGCAATGTAGACAGTCGCGGCAAAGGTGAGACTGCTATTTTCATCGTTGGCGTAAATGACCGCCGGTTCGATATCGCGATAACTGGGCTCAACGTGCGCAGGGCATTTACCCGTGAGCAGCAAGCTATCTTTGCCAGGCATTGCAGTCACATGGCGCAACTTGCTATCCAGGTGAACGGTAAAATTAAGCTGACCCGGTCGGTCACAATAGAGATGAAGCACAATCGCTTGATCCGGCGCGCTGACAAACGCCTCGCGCAGAAAAGTTGTGTCTTTGACCCGATATTGTACCGTCGCCACTGCGCTATCCAGGTCCAGATCCCGATAATAATCGCGGATCGTGCCATCGTGGACAAAGCTTAGGTGCAGATCGCCGAGCGGCTGGTAAGATTGCGTAAATGGCCCTTGCAATTGCTTGGCAAGTTGATCGGCTTCGGCAAAGTGACCCGCAAAAATAGCGCTGCGCACATCAGCCAACGCGGCTTTTGCGCCAGGCGTGTCCCATTCGCGCCGTGCACCGGACCAAAGGGTGTCTTCATTGAGTTGCAAGCGCTCGTGTTCTGCGCCGCCAAAAATCATGGCGCCGAGCCGTCCATTGCCAATCGGCAAGGCTTCCACCCACTGTGCGGCGGGTTGGCGATACCAGAGTTTCAGTTGAGGGGATGACATGGATTGCTCCTTTATTGTGAATGGCGAGTGATAGCATTAATGTAAGCGTAAAACAGGAGATGAGGAGATTATTCGTTCTCAATCTCCTCATCTCTCAATCTCCTCATTCCTCACACCTCACTCCTCAGCCTCTCCGCCACAAAGCGGTGGATCAAGGCGCGAAAACGGCCCCAATCAGCCCAATCGGGGACACTATCGCCAATGTTTTCCAGCGTAGCAGCGACTGTATCCAAATCGACGGGCGGTCGCCATTGCCAATCGCCGATGCTTTCTTCGGGATCTTGCGGATCTAAGATGGCGTTGGCTGGCATTTGGACGAGAAAAGCGTAGGTCGCAAAGTAATCAGTTCGCTGTAATGTTCTATGCACGAGCTCATAGGCGACCACGCCGAGAAAACGCTGCACCTGGACTTGATCAGCAGCCGCACCGACAATCAACCCCGTTTCTTCTTGGATCTCGCGCGCCAACGTCTCCTCAACCCGCTCCCCTTCGTGAATACCACCGGTGGGTAACCGGTAGCCGCCCGCCGGATAGTAGGTTTTAATATGCAAAAGCAGACCTTGCGCCGGGTCACCGCGGTGCATCACATAACAGATTTCAGCCCGCCTCCGATCGCTGGTCAACAATTGATGATTGCCAGTCAAAAAGGGATCATCCACGTCCAAGCGCTGCTGCTGAGGTGCAACTGGTCCCCATTTTTCGGCTAAAAGCGCCAACTCTGTGGGTTCCACTGACTTTTTAAAGTTCATGAAGTTTCCTTGTTGACCGTTGTTGATGAATAATGGTTGAGCGTATCCGTCACGCCAACACCGGACATGACATTCCGCGCTCGGCATTCTACACTATTTTGCCATCCACCAGGCCTGAACCTGATTATCAATGCGCCACGGTCCTGGCAATTGGCTGCGCAGTGCGCTGGTAAAGGCCCAGGTGGTCGGTTGGCTGCCGATGAAAACATAAGGCGCCATTTCCGCCAGGCGTTGCTGGATTTGGCGATAGCGTTGGGCGCGGCCTGCGACCGAACAACCGGGCAATTGGTCAGCTTCGTCGAGCCACTTGTCTACCTCGGCATCTTGAAAACTGACAAAATTTGTCCCTGTGCCCGGCGTGTCATCGCGGCTGTGCCAGAAGGCGCTCGTCGCTGGCTCCGGCCCCACATTGTCCCAGCCAATGATCACCATGTCATAGGTCTGATTTAACAACGTATCGCTCAACTGTGCAAAATTGACGGCTTGAAAATGAATGTCAAAACCCAGCGGCTTCAGTTGTTGCTGCACTAATTCGCCAATGCGCACACGCAGAGGGCTGTCATTGTTCGTCAGCAAGTTCAGAGTCAGCGGTAACCCATCTTTTTCACGCACGCCATCCTGATTCGTGTCAACCCACCCAGCTTCGTCCAATAAGTGTTGCGCGCTGGCCAGATCAAAGGCGGTGGGACGTAGCGCGCGATCTTGGACCCAGGTGATGCTGGCAGGTAAATAGCTGGTCACCATTTCACCATTGCCGTGGTAGACATCACTGATAATGCGCGTGTAGTCCAAGCCATGGGCCAATGCCTGCCGCACGCGCACATCGCGCAAGATGGGATGGGGCGACTGCGGCATTAACGTGCCGCTGGCGTTGCGCCCCGGTTGCGGATGCGCCGGATCCGCTAAATTGAGCGCAATAAAGTTATAGCCATTGCCCGGCGCTCGATAGACGCCAAAGGTTGGTTCAAAGGCCAGTTTTTTTACCAGCTCTGGTTTAACCTGGATCAAGTCTAGCCGTCCACCAAACAAACCCTGCAACTGCACTTGCGGATCCGCCATCACGACAAAGCGCCAACCCGCTAATAATGGCGGGCCCTGCCAATAGTTGGGATTACGTTTAAGGCTGATCTGTTCGCCCGGCGTCCATTGGTCAAACAGAAAAGGGCCTGCGCTCACCGTTGGCGCATGATTCAGTGGATTGCTGCGCACATGACTGCCATCGCTGGCGTAGCGATGGCTGGGCAGGAGCGGTTGACGCAACAGTTGCAGCACAGCGCAACTGGGCGTCCGAAAAGTGACGATTACTGTCTGCGCATCGGGGGTTTCTAGTTTTTCAATCGGCTCAACGCTGGCGCGGAAAGGACTCTGAACCATCACATTGGCCAGCGCCGCATAGGTGAATTTCACATCTTGGGCAGTGACCGGCTCGCCATCGCTCCAGAAAATGGTGTTGCGCAAATGAAACACATAGACCCGGCCCGCCAGCTCGCCACTGTCCGTCACCGCCCAACGTTCAGCCAGTTCCGTGGTCGTGATCAAGCCGGTCTGCGCGTCCAAGCCCAACAAACGGGGGAACAATTGGTCAGCCACGAGTTGGCTGGTGCGATTGGTGGTGAGCAGGGGGTTCAAGGTATCAGCGTCAACATCAACCGCTTGCCGGAGCGTGCCACCGGGTTGGGGTGTTGGTTTATACGACACCGGATCGACGGGTTGCGCATCAGGGCTGAGTGGTACCGAGTTTGTCCCCTTCATAAGCGTCAATGTGACCGTCGAAGTTTGTGGCGACGATGTTGGAGAGGCCGTTGTGGTTGCCGCCAGCGGTGTAGCGCGTGGGAATAATACCCACGTGCTCACACTGGTAACCAGCGCAAGTAAGAACACAGATGTGAAGAGAATGAGCCAAACGCTTTGCCGTGACACGCAGGGATTCTAACGTAGGGCGCGCGCAACGGCAAATAAACCATATAATAGATTGCCGACCACGGCCAACGTCATCCTTTACTCACAAGGTCAGAACAATTACAGCTTACAGTAAGCTATATCTAAGCTATAGTTTATAGCTTGCAGGCACTTCTGGCAAAGGTGGTTAGGCGGAGAAAGCGGCAACCATAATAATCATCATCCACCGGCCCTGATTGTGTAGTTTTGATAACCGGGGGAAGGGGGGTCTCTAATTGAATTTGCATTTTGGAAAATGCATCCTCGGGCTTTACCGTTTCAACACGCGCGGTAGGTCTAACAATTGAACTTGTCGCCCGCGGCTGAGTTGTTAGCCACAAACCGGCAACGAAAGCAAGCATTAACAGGCAGACCATGATCGGCTGGACGACAGAGCCACATTTGTCAACGTTCAGCCAGACGCTGAACGTTTGCCACGCTGGCTTTACGCGCGTGAACCACCGCTTGCCAAGCGAAGGCAGCGGTAGAGCCGGGTGTGATATAGCCGTTACTTCCCCAGCATGTGGGTTGGGCAACGTGGTTGCCGGCGTAGGGGCGTCAAACTCAGGCGCGGAAGGTAACGGCAGATTGAGAGCGGAAAAATTAAGCGGCGGGATGTCCACCGGCTCCGGTAATGTGCCCTGCCATTCGCGCGCCATTGTCTCATACAGCAGGGCATATTCCTCGGCCAGGGCCACGCTGGCATCCAATGCGCGCCGCACATCGGCAAATTCATGGATATAGGCCCTTCCATCAAGCTGTGCCGCAATGTAGGCTTGCAAGCGATCGCGCCAGTCTTCTTTCCCCATAGCTCGTTGGTTGATCAGAATAATGCTGACCACTTCATCTAAGGCAGCGCAAAATTCTGCATCGCCGCGCAAATATACTTGGGCTTGTGCTACCGCTGCCCTGGTTGGGAGCGGTGCTTCACCAATCATTGACTGGAATAAGATAGCGCGTGCTTCGTGATCGATGCTCATGCTTCACGCTTACCAAATGCTTTCAAACTCTATGCCTTCATAGCGCTTGTCTATGAATAAGACAAAAATCCACCGGCCAATCTTTCCTGCGGCCAACCAGGAAGTTCATGGCATCGGATCATCTTGCAGATCTCTAAATTTTTTGAGCAACTCGGCATCGCTATAGATCTTCTTAAAATTCTTGGCGCGCGTCACCTGAACATGGCTCGGCTTTATTTCCGTTCCCTCTTTTTTGCTTAAAGCCTGGCAGATTTCTTCTTCCGTCATCTGAGCCAAAAATTTGGCCGCGATCACGTAGCGCGAGCGCTCACTAAGCGGCGCGGCCGCCAGTAGTTCCAGGATCGTGGCGTATTTTTCTTTTTGGGCCAAAATCGCGTTGGGTGACGCGTCTTCAGCAGCCAATGGCTTGTCTACATGCGCCTCAATCGAGTCTTCTGCCTGGCGTTTCAGTCGAGCAATCGCATTCAACGTCTGGTTGCGCACAATCGTCTTCGCCCATTGACGGAATGAAGCGGGTTGTTCGCAGGAAGCTAGACTCTTCCAGGCTTTTACAATCGCTTCCTGCGCGCAATCTTGAGCCAGCGCCCGTGGTTCAGGTGCAACGGTGGTTTGCAGCATAAAAAAGCTGATGGCATATAATTCTTGATAAAGAATATCAAAAGCCTGACGCTGTTGGTCGCTACCATTTTGACCAACAGCGTCATACAACTCACGGTCTGTCCACTTTCGGGTCATGCTTTTTTAGAAAGGATGATAGCCTGGCAGTTCCCTTCACCCCAGATAAGCGAAGGAATAGGGCTGAGGAGCGAATTGCGTAAACCGCATCAAACCCATTGGCTCACCGATAAAACGTGCGCCAATGGGTTATGAAACGTGTAGCGCGCCGTTATCGTGTAACACCGCTTTACCCCCCACCGATTCCACCAGATGACAGGCCACCCAATGCTGCGGGGCTTTCTCTTCGAGGGCCGGTTCTTGCTGCTTACAAATGTCAATTGCCAACGGGCAGCGCGTATGGAAGCGACAACCGGACGGTGGGTTTAAGGGTGACGGCAATTCGCCTTTGAGTACAATTCGATGACGCCTACTGTTGGGTTTGGGCAAAGGAATGGCGGAGAGCAAGGCGCGTGTATAGGGATGTAAGGGATTGCGGTACAGATCCTCACGATTGGCCACCTCAATCAGTTTACCCAGATACATGACGCCCACGCGATCGCTGATGTGTTCAACCACGCTCATATTGTGCGCAATAAATAAATAGGTAAGCCCAAATTCTTCGGAGAGGGCGCGCAATAAATTAAGAACTTGTGACTGAATCGAGACATCTAAGGCAGAGACTGGTTCATCGCAAATAATAAACTTGGGCCGCAACGCCAGGGCGCGGGCGATCCCAATGCGTTGGCGTTGTCCACCCGAAAACTCATGGGGATAACGATTGGCATGATAGGGGTTGAGCCCCACCTTGTCCAACATCTCCATCACAATCTCTTGTTGTTCTTTCTGGTTGCCAACGCCATGAATCTGCAACCCTTCGGCGATGATCGCGCCGACCGGCATGCGCGGATCGAGCGATGAGTAAGGGTCTTGAAAGACAATTTGCATATTACGGCGCAGCGGTTTCAGCTCGCCTTTACGCTTGGCAAAGACATCTTCGCCATCAAAGAAAACCGAACCACTCGTGGCCGGTTGCAGGCGCAAAATGGTGCGTCCCACCGTCGTCTTGCCACAACCCGACTCACCGACCAAACCAAAAGTTTCACCTTCTCGGATGGTAAAGCTGACGCCATCTACAGCCTTAACCCAAGCGGCCACGCGCTGTAAAACCCCAGCGCGGACAGGAAAATAAGTTTTTAAATCATCAACGACCAGCAATTCTTTGCTGTCAATCTTGACCGGTATTGTCATAAGGATTTATTTCCATTGACGATTTTTGATCGCACAGCGGGCGCATAGCGCCATTGACGAAGCTACTTTGTCTACGCTGCAACCTCGTAAATCGTCAATCAAAAATCGTAAATCAATTTTCTACTGTCCCAACAAATACTTCCTCACCCGTAAATCGCCAGTCTGTACGTTCAACGCCGTCCCAATGATGGGCCGTTTCGGGAAAGCGCATATAACAACGTACTTTGTGCCCTGGCGTCACTTCGCGCAAATCCGGCGTCGCTTTGGTGCAAATTTCTTCTTTGACATAAGGACAGCGCGGCGAAAACTTGCAGCCCGGCGGCAAATTGATCAAATTCGGCACCGAGCCTGGAATAACCGCCAGTGTCTCTTTGGGATCGCCCAGCACTGGGATCGCGGCCAACAGACCTTCGGTGTAGGGATGCAGCGGGTTCTCGAACAGGGCTTCTACGTCTGCATACTCCACAATCTGGCCCGCATACATCACGGCCACGTTGTCGCACATCTCGGCCACTACGCCCATATCGTGCGTGATCAAAAGGATGGCCGTGCCGGTCTCGTCGCGCAGGGTGCGCATTAAATCTAAAATTTGGGCCTGAATGGTCACATCCAACGCCGTGGTCGGCTCGTCGGCAATCAACAACTTCGGTTGGCTGGCCAGTGCCATCGCAATCATGACACGTTGCGCCTGACCGCCGGAAATTTCATGCGGAAAGGCCGTAGCGCGCCGCTCTGGGGCAGGGATGCCCACTTTGCGAAACATCTCAATCGTCTGTTCCCAGGCGGCTTTTTTGCTCAGCTTATCGTGCGCCATCAGCACTTCGGCCACCTGATCGCCAATGCGGAAAACCGGATTCAAGCAACTGGTAGGCTGCTGAAAAATCATGGAGAGTTCATTGCCGCGCAGTTTCACGATCTCAGCTTCCGGCTCTTGCACCAAATCGTGACCCTGAAATAGTACCTCGCCTTCCATGATCTTGCCCGATGCTGGCAGCAGGCGCATAATCGACAGCGAAGTAACGCTTTTGCCGCTGCCAGACTCGCCGACCAGCCCCATGATCTCACCCGACTTAAGGCTGAAGTCTACACCGTTGATCGCTTTGACAACGCCATCTTCGGTAAAGAAGTACGTCTTCAGCCCCTTAACTTCCAACATCGATGTATTGCTGTTTCCGTTTAATTTGACCATAAATAATCAGAGATTCTAGAGGTGCGAGTATCGAGCAATTATGTGAGTACGAAGCAGGAACCCCACCCGCGCCCTAAAGGCGGTTGCCTTCTAGGCGCGCTCCCCTGGTAAGGGAGGGAGCCGTTGGGTGGATAGAATGACCATCGTCTTCTGTCTCTGATCTGTCCCCTCCCTTACCAGGGGAGGGTTAGGGTGGGGTTCCTGAATCATCAATCGATCATTAAAATTTTCTAGCGTTTCAATCTCGGATCCAACGCATCGCGCAAACCATCACCGATAAAATTAAAGGTGAGCGAAACCAGCACGAGCGGAATGCCCGAGATGAGCGGTAACCATGGATGTTGAAACATATAGCCCTGGGCCTGGGCCAGCATATTGCCCCAGGTTGGCGTTGGGTCTTGGACACCCACACCCAAGAAACTGAGCGCTGCTTCTGTGATGATCACGCCGCCCAAACTTAGACTGGCATCGACAATAATGGGTGCCAGACCGTTGGGGATGATATGGCGCAGAATAATTCTGGTATCCGACGCGCCAAAGGCCCGCAACGATTCAATGAAGTCCTGGCCGCGCAACGAAAATGTCATACCGCGCATTAAGCGTGCAGTGCCCATCCACCCAAAAACGACGAGGACGATGATCAATGCAATTACTTTAGGGGTCTCCGTCGCTGGCGTCAAAAGAATGGCACCCACGCCAGAGATCACAAAGTCGGGAATGGGGAGTTGGTTATTATACTGAATCAACAATTTTGCTACAATCGCCAGGATCGGCAAGAGCGGAATCGTGATCATAAATTCCGTCACGCGCGAAACCAGGGCATCCACAAAGCCCCCATAATAACCCGCAATCGCGCCGATCAGCACGCCGATCACTTCGGTGAAGACCGTAACAAAGATGGCAATCGTGATTGAAATGCGGCCCGCATACAGCACACGCGAATAGAGATCGCGCCCCAGATTATCCACGCCTAACCAGTGGACCTGGCCTTTGGCATCAACAATGCCAGGTGAATGTGGCTGCCCACCGAGCGACCCATCTAGTTTGGTGGGTGGAAAAGGCGCCAGCACAGGGGCCAACAGCGATGCACCAAAAATAATCGCAATTAAAAAACAAGAAATCACCGCCAGGCGATGACGGATAAACCGACGCAAGACAATCGAAAACTGGCTTTCTTGCTTCTGCGTCTCACGCTTTGGTTGAAGCGAAATTGTTCCTGCCCCAGCAGCCATGATAGCTCCTTCTCACAAACAAATGAAGAGTGCAAAGCATAAATAGCCAAGCGCTAGCACCGTTTAGATTGCCCATTCACGCTTTACGCTTAACTAAAGCGTATCCGCGGGTCGACAAGGGTATACAGAACATCACCCAACAATGTTGCGATCACAGTCAGCACAGCTGTAATCAAGGTCAACGCCAACGCAATCGGCCAGTCGTTGCTACCCAGCGCTTGAATGAATAAACGGCCCATGCCCGGCCAGGCAAAAATTGTCTCGGTAATCAACGCACCACCGAAGATGCCGGGAATGGCAAAAACCACAATCGTCACAAAAGGGATCAACGCGTTGCGCAAGGCATGTTTATTAATCACAATGCGCTCGACCAAACCCTTGGCACGCGCCGTGCGCACATAATCCTGGCGCAACACTTCCAGCATCGACGTGCGCACAAAACGACTCCAACCCGCCACACTGATCACGGTCAACACAGTCACGGGCATGATCAAATGCAAAAGATGATCAATGGCCGAGCCAGCCCGGATTTCCGGCAGCCATGAAGCAATGTTATAGTCGCGCGCCGCCACATACGAACCGGCGGGCATGCGCGGTAACCAGGGAACGGCATCCTTCCAAAAGACCGGCATCACCGAAAAAATCAGGATCATCAACAGGGCGAAGAAAAAAGAAGGCATTGATGTCCCAATGAAGGCCAATGTGGTAGAGAAATAATCGAAGCGCGAGTATTGGTGAACAGCGCTATAAATCCCCATGGGGATGCCAATCAGCAGGGAGAGGATAAGCGACAAAATTGACAATTCTAGGGTTGGACGCAACCGGCTTTGGATCACTTCCCAGACGGGACGACCATTTGAAATAGTCGAGGAAAGACCAAAATCGCCGCGGATGATGCCTTTGCTGCTCTTGATCACCGGATGATATTTAGCAATGTCCTTCAAATAGAGGTATTGATCACAACTTGGTGGTTGTGCGCGCACGATATAACAACCTACCGGTACATTGCCAAACAATTCGCGGCCACCGATTATAACGGGGCCATTCGGCAAACCTGTTAACCAACGCGAGAAACGAAATGGAAAATAGAAATCCAATTCATACTTGGCGCGAATCAAAGCCACTTCTTGCGGCGTAGTCTTATGCTGCGTTTCCCCACCGGGTAAGATGTTGGTTGCGGTAATGCTCAGCAGCAGATAAGTGGCGAGGGCGACGAAAAACAACACAACGAGCATTTGAAAAACACGCCGGATCAGATAAGCGACCATAATGAACCCTCCCACTCAGCAAGCGATTGAAAAATCGCTCTACAATCGCAATTAAGAATTAGGAGATTGGAGAACGACCAATCTCCAATCTCCTAATCATATTGAGAAATAATTTAACGGACAGGGGGCCCCACCCTAACCCTCCCCTGGTAAGGGAGGGAATTGATTAGGGAGAGACGAAGATGGTTCTTCTATCCACCCAACGGCTCCCTCCCTTACCAGGGGAGGGTAGGGGTGGGGTTCCCTATCCATAGAGCGCGCCCCTACGAAAATATCAATTTACTTCTGGAACAGGTTAAAGTCGATATGTTCCCAGGTCGGGCTAGCCACAATCTGCGATTGGACTTTGCCCTGCTTGGTGGCATCGAGTACGGTCTGCACCTCTGGACCGCCTCCCAACGTGGCTGTATCCAACCAGTCCACATCACCGCTGATCAGTTGTGCTACAGCCGTATTGGTGTCGGGGATAAAGGTGATGTTGATATTCTTGATCGCCGGCGCCGGTTTGAAATACGGATTCACCGTCAACTTCATGAATTGACCCTTCTGCCAATCGGTAAGCATATACGGTCCATCACCCAACGGCTTCTCCGTGACTTCGGGCAACGTCTGCCACTCTTTCGCTGGCACATCATTCAGAGTGCGGCCATCGGCGATCTTCTGGTGGCTCGGATGGCTGCCAATCGGCGCTAGGTAGTAGGTGGGAGTCTGGTAGCCGGGCACATAGGTGACGGTATATTCTATACCAGTTGTGCCCCAATCGACCTTACCAATCGAGTGGCAGGTGATGAATGAAGTCGCACCGGAATCTGGATCGCAGTCGATCTTATAGCCTAGCTTATAATCAGCCACAGAGACCGGCGTGCCATCACTCCAAGTGGAATCCTTGAACTGATAGGTAGCCTTAAGTTGAAACAATTTGAGTGGGCTGCTGCCATCGTACGCTTTAGTCTCGCCGTTGATGATCAGCTTAGTGCCTTTTTCCAACTTGGCAGCATCGCCATCGGCTGTCCACACCATGTCACCAGGCTTGACATCAACCTCGGTATTGGTCGCCAGCTTGGCTTCGACCGTGCTGAGCGCCTTCTGGTTGACCGGCTGATAGTCATAGTTGTATTGAGTTGTGCCAATGCTAGAGATTAACTGCTCAATTTCACGCTGCACGGCAGCACTCACCACCAGGCTAAACATCGTAGACGGTTCCTGCGTAAAGCCGAGCACCGCCGTATCCTTGCCATCTTTCAACTTCCAGTTGACGGCGCTGGCTGTGCCATACTCGGTCGGGTCAACCTTCAAGCCTTCCAGATTGTTGCTCCAGGCCTGCGCTTCGGCACGCTGAAAGAGCGGCAACGAAACCATGTCCTTGGCAAATTCCTGCTCGACAATATTATATGCCTTCGCGCGGTCCGCTTTAATCAGTGTGTTGTTGGCCAGCACAATCGCATCACTAGCCTTCTGATTGCACCAGCCCATGATATTCTGGCCTTCCCAGTTATTCTTGGGCGTCGGAATCTGGTTGCAAGCATAAAGGGTTTGACCAGTCGGATCGGCTTGTCCGACCCAGGCATAGGCGCACAATTCGCAGTCACGGCGTTTGACGCCCGTTGTGTCACCAAAGAACCAGGAACCAGGCGTGTGCTGACGAACTAATACAATGCCGCACTCAGCCAAATTCTGTTCGGCCACGGCGGCCCAGGTCTGGCGCAAGGCCGAATTGGTGGTCGTCAAGGTCATTTTCAGCGTGTCACCCTTGGCATTGACGCGGAAGCTACCGTCACCAACCTTGGCACCTTCAGGCAATTTCCAACCCGCTGCATCCAACAATTTACCGGCTGCGGCCACATCGTGTGGATAATCTTGATAGGGGCCTTTATACGCCCAGTGCGTCTTGGGCACGAAGCTATCCATGCGCAAGGCAGCTTTGTCCTGGACATAAGGATAGACAGACGCGATCAACGCATCGCGGTCGATGCAGCTGGCAATCGCCTGCCGCACCTTGACGTCACTCAAAATTGGGTGGGGTGTCGTAAATTCACCTTCGGCGGATGCCGCAGGTACTGCGCCTGCTGCTGGTGCCGCTGGTGCTGCGGGTGCTCCTGGCGCCGCTGGCACACAGGCACTCAGCACCAGGCTGATCACGGTCACAAGGGCTAGGGCTAGAAACCTCTTTGTCTTCATACAATTGTCCTCTCTTCATTAAACTTGATTTGAAGTGTAACTGCTCTTAAAAGGTACTTACAATATACCTGGAATGAGTTGTCAGTATGTAAACAACATATCAATCAACTCTACAAGTGTTGCACAAAATTATCTGCCGAGCTATACAGACGGGTCACCCCACCCGCGCCCTAAAGGCGGTTGCCTTCTAGGCGCGCTCCCCTGATAAGAGAGGGGACTGATCAGGAACCCCACCCCTGCCCTCCCCTGGTAAGGGAGGGGACTGTTTAGGGGTAGACGAAGATGGTTCTTCTAACCGACCAACGGCTCCCTCCCTTACCAGGGGAGGGTGGGGATGGGGTTAGCCTTTATTATTCATATAAGAAACAAGCAGCGTAATGGCCTGCGCCGTAATCCTTAAAAGGTGGCTCCTTTTCGCGGCAAACATTCATGACGCGTGGGCAGCGTGTACTAAAATGACAACCCTTGGGCGGATTGGCCGGGCTAGGGACATCACCTTCCAGAATAATGCGCTGGCGTTTGCCTTCGATTTGTGGATCTGGAATCGGCACCGCCGAAAGCAAAGCTTGTGTATAAGGGTGCATGGGCTTATCGTACAGCTCATCACGATTGGAAAGCTCAACGATTTTGCCCAGATACATCACCGCAATGCGATCCGAAATGTGGCGGACCACAGACAGATCATGGGCAATAAACAAATAGGTTAAGCCCAGCTCGTCTTGAAGATCTTCCAACAAATTGATCACTTGCGCCTGAATCGACACATCCAAGGCGGAGATCGGTTCATCGCAGACAATAAAGGCTGGATTAACGGCTAAAGCGCGGGCAATCCCAATGCGTTGGCGCTGGCCGCCGGAGAATTCGTGCGGGTAACGATTGACGAAATACGGATTCAATCCCACCGTTTTTAATAATTCCTGCACCCGGTCTTGGCGCTCTTTTTTGGAGCTGCCGATATTATGAACTTCCAGCGGCTCGCCGATGATGCTGCCTACGGTCATGCGGGGATTCAAAGAGGCATACGGGTCCTGAAAGATCATCTGCATACGACGACGCGTCTTACGTAATTCTTCGCCGCTTGTTTTCGTCAAATCCTTGCCTTCAAAGATCACATGCCCGCCCGTTGGCCGGTATAATTGAAGAATCGCGCGCCCTGTAGTTGACTTGCCGCAGCCCGATTCGCCCACAAGGCCCAACGTTTCGCCCTGATACAGATCAAAATTGAGGCCGTCAACGGCCTTGATTGCGCCTACCTGCCGCTGAAAGATGATCCCACGCGTGATGGGAAAGTGCATCTTCAAGTCATCGACTTTTAGGATTACTTCACTTTTGCCATTCGTTGCACTCATTGGGCGACCTCTTCCGTTGCTAAAACATGTACTTGCACTTCAGGTTGGACCCAGCAGGCCGACCGGTGGTCGCGACCCACATCCATCAACGGCGGATTTTCAGCCCAACATTTATCAATGACAAACGAGCAACGTGGCGCAAATGGACAGTGGGTCGGCGCTTCCAACAAATCGGGCGGCAGGCCCTCAATTGGAATCAGGCGCTTTTGGCGTCCCAGATCCAAACGGGGAATGGAGCGCAACAGACCTAGCGTGTACGGGTGACGTGGGTTGGCATAAAGCTCGTCAACCGCCCCTTCTTCGACAATAAACCCAGAATACATCACCAACACCCGCTGCGCCATGCCGGCCACCACGCCCAGATCATGTGTGATCCAGATAATGGCCATGCCCAGTTCTTTTTTCAGGCGATTGACCAGATCCACAATTTGCGCTTGGATCGTCACATCCAAGGCCGTAGTCGGTTCATCCGCAATCAGCAATTGTGGATCGCAACTCAGGCCCATCGCGATCATCACACGTTGGCGCATACCGCCAGAAAATTGGTGAGGATAGTCGTCCAACCGAGCACCCGCACCAGGGATGCCAACCAATTCCAACAATTCAACCGCACGGCGGCGGCTCTGCTCACGATTCATGTTTAGATGCAGTTCCAAGGACTCCGTAATCTGGCGACCAATCGTCAAAACCGGATTGAGCGATGTCATTGGATCTTGGAAAATCATCGCGATCCGATTGCCGCGCACATGGCGCAACTGATCCTCGGTCATCTTGAGCAAATCCTGACCATCAAACCAGACTTCGCCGTCCACAATTTTGCCTGGTGGCTGCGGGATCAGCCGGATTAAGGACATGACGCCTACGCTTTTGCCGGAACCCGACTCACCGACAATGGCAACTGTTTCGCCAGCATCGACGGAGTACGAAATACCATTGACAGCGTGCACAACGCCATCTTGTGTGAAGAACTGCGTCTTCAAATTCTTTACTTCGAGCAGTTTTGCCATAAAGGGTCGCCCTCCAAGTCACACTGTCATGAATTCAGTTACAATGCCTTGCCATCATAAATAAAAGATGAATTTAGGATTAGAAAATGATAGAGAGCGATTAGGTCTGCCTAAGCGCTTGAAGCTTAAGTTGCCTAAATTTAACACTTATTATACGGAAGTGCGCAATGTCGAGTCTGCACTAGGGGTAAGTTGCTTTGATTGTACAACATGTGGCAGAGTAAGCTGTGTCTGCAAATAAATACTTATCGAGTGCGCCATAGGGTGTGCACTGCGACTTCAGGCTGACGTGCTTAGATAGATCCGGTTCTAAATTGTAGCGGACTTCAACTATTATAAAATCCAAATATTATAACAGAGGAAATTGCGAACCAGATTGGTAAATGAGCAGTCATCAAGCCTTGATCGGCCATAGTTGGTGATCAGTGCTATCGTAACAAAGTTCACGCTGCTTGTCAAACCGTCTAAAAATCAGATAGACGGACGTGGCGGGTTTGTAGCACACACCTCAGTCTGTACACCTAAAAAATCACACAGTAAGGATTGTAGCAATGAAGTAGAATTTTATTTCATTCCTATAGTCAATCTCCCACATGACCTGTGACTCCCCGAGTGCGTTTTTCTAAAATCAAGTGCTTTACATCATCATGGGCAATCGTTTGCTGTTTGCCACTATGGATATCGGCGAGAATTTGTTTAGCATGAGCGATCAATTCTGCTTTCTGCGCCTCTTTCCATGCCTGCCATTGCGCGTAATTGACGATGACCACGGTAGTTTGTGGTATCGCTCAACAACAATTTCGGTGGAACCGGCTGAAACTTCATCCATTACATCACGAAAGCGAATACGTGCATCTTCACTTTTCATCGTTTTTATAGTCATAGCATCGCCTTCCATGTATACGAGTCCTATAAAGTCTTAAGACAGTATAGGAGCACAAAGCGATCCTGTCAACCGCCCAAATATCGCTACAAAATCACTTAGGCAACCTGATTGAGGCCTATTCTAATTTTATCTATAGTTCACTAGACATGATCGAGAATAAGCCATCCCTTTTGGTCAACAGGCTTCGACGTGAGCGACTCGACTGAGCTCGTCGAACGTCTCAGCCGAACGGTAGCTAGGGAAATCGGCAGGTGTTACCTGTATACCTGTTGACGTGTTTACCTAGCTACTGCACACTGTCAATCCCGATAATATTCATTAACTTAACCAATTACGCAACTGTTCCACCTGCACCCGCACCGCGCGCCGACTGGTGCCGCCATCCACGTCACGGGTTTCGACACTGTGTTCAAAATCCCAGATGTCGGTCACGTCCGCTGCAAAGGCATGGTGGAGGCGTTGCAAGTCTTCCAGCATTAGTTCAGAGAGCGGCACGCCTTGCACTTCGGCCATCTGCACCGCCGCGCCAGCGACATGATGCGTCTCGCGAAAAGGCACACCTTTGCGCACCAGATATTCCGCCAGATCGGTCGCCAACATTTCCGGCGACAGCGCTGCACGCATATGGGCTGCCTTAGGGGTCAAGGTGGAAAGCACGCCACACGCAATCTGCAAAGAGCCGCTCAGATTATCGACAGCATCAAAGAGTGGTTCCTTATCCTCTTGCAAATCCTTGTTGTAACTGGTAGGCAGACCCTTGAGCGTCGCCATCAGCCCGGTCATGCCGCCTAGGACGCGCCCAGATTTGCCCCGTAGCAATTCCAGGGCATCGGGGTTTTTCTTTTGCGGCATCAAACTGCTGCCCGTACTATAGGCATCGGCCAGTTTGACGAAACTGAACTCGCGGCTGCTGTAAATGATCAGATCTTCGGCCAGCCGACTTAAATGCAACATGGTCAGCGTCGCCCAGAAGAGAAATTCGGCAATAAAATCGCGGTCGCTCACCCCGTCCAAACTGTTAGGTGTAATGCCGGCAAAACCTAAATCAATCGCTAGTTGTTGGCGGTCAATCGCAAACGGATTCCCGGCCAGCGCCCCATTACCCAGCGGCATCACATTGACGCGCACGGCCAGTTCGTCCAGTCGTTGGGCATCGCGTTGCCAAGCCCAGGTGTGGCTCAAGAGCCAGTGGCTCCAGCGGATCGGTTGCGCCGGTTGCATATGGGTATAACCCGGCATGAGAATATCGATCTCGGCAGCGGCGCGCTCAACGGCCACGCTGATTAACTGGCGCAAATGTTGACGCAATTCAGCAATCTCAGCGCGCAGCCAAAGCCGCACATCGGTGGCAATCTGATCATTGCGGCTGCGTCCCGTGTGCAACTTGCCCGCTACTGCGCCAATCAACTCAGTCAAGCGCCGTTCATTGGCCGTGTGAATGTCTTCATCGCCCGCTTGGATCACAAATTGACCGGCCTGCCACGCTTGGGCCACCTGATCTAAGCCGTCAATGATCTGCTTGGCCTCGGCTTCGGTAATGATGCCAGCCTGCGCAATCGCCCGTGCATACGCCTGACTGCCACGAATATCGACCGCCCACAGGCGTTTGTCAAAGCTGATCGACGCATTAAATTTTTCCATCAACGGGTCTGTTTTGCCGGTGAAGCGCCCGCCCCACAGTTTGCTGCTCATGCGTGAAGAATCCTTTCCATTGAAGTTAGTTTACGGGCATCCATTGCGCATAGTGTAGCATCGGTGAGGTTGCGCAGCAAGTGCTTCACATAAATTGCGTAGGACAAATGCATATTGTATTTACTGCAAGAAGAAAAAAAAATGATGTATGCTGGGCATATTCTACTTAGCAAGTCAAATTCTAAAGCCTAAAATCTTTCTCTAGACGCCAAACAAGGAGATTATAATGCTATCACGGCGCTTTTTCTTGAAAGTAGCATCCGGTTTGCTTGCCTTTGTACCTGCAGCAAAGGTGCTGGCAAATCCCAACGCACCTAACCGAGTCTTTCTACCATTGGTCAGTTCATCTAATGCAGATGAAGCCAATGCCGCCCTTGATGCTCCCCCACCACCTTCACCAGATTGGGATCCTGACACAATTGTTCCTAATTCAGTGATTGGAACTATCCAAAAGATTAGTGAAGATCAAATCGTGGTTGACTCTGCTGCACAGGGCTTGGTAAAATTGAATTTGTCAGCCACTACTAAACTTTGGAAAGGCGACTGGGACAAAAAATATCTTGCCAAAGTAGGCGATGAAATTTACGCTTGGGGACAACCGCAAGCGGATGGCAAAATCGTTGCGCTTGAGAAAGCATGGGTTAATATTGTAAGCCTTTCTGGCGAAACCCAGAATCTAGTGCATAGCACATCAGGTTTTAATCTTCTCAATCCAAACGGAGATAAGACATATATTACCTTTGATCAGAATACTGAGTTCGTGTTACCTTCGGATACTTATCTGACAGTAGCACAGGGAAATTCTTTGCAAATTAAAGGGGAATATATTAGCCAGGTTATTGGGGTTCGTTTAGAAGATAGTGCTATTTTGGCTACTCGTGTCTTTTTGGATAAACCGATACAGGATACAGACAAACAGCCAAACGGTGAAGCGCTTGTCACTAGTGCATCGCCGAATCAAATTCAGGCAGCTTTTTATGCCGGCACCTTAGCTTGGTTTTCGATTTGTAATGGCAGCAATGGTTCATGCGCAAGTTATGGTTATCCTTGCAATAACAACTCTAATCACGTTGCTTGGCCGAAGCTATCGACAACGAGTTGTAATTACACCTGTGTTAGCTCGTTGCCCTGGCTAGCTTGTGGTGCACAAGTGTGGGTAAGAAATGACTGTTTTAACACTAGCTTGTATGGTCAGGTAAGAACTTGCAGCAGTATGTCTCAAGGCGGTTGCCCAACCAATTATTATTGCAATGGTACTCCTGGATCTGGTCTTAAGCCTATGCTAGAGCTAACATCAACAATGTTCGTAGCTTTAGGAGATAACCTTAATGATGGACGAGAGCGTGGTACCATTTATGCTTAATGCTGAAATGTTAAGCCGTGTCATGTTTGAGTAAAAGCTGACAGTTGAATAACAGAGCAACGAAATTCTTGCGATTGTAGAATTGTTTTAAAATACTCTGCTATGAATATTCCTCTGAATCAATAGATTTTATCTAATCCATCGATTCAGAGGAATATTCATAGCAGTAATTTACCAGATATCTAAAAAGGCTTGTTATGAGCTTATATCCTAGTGTGTTGTCAAGGCTAATTTGAGTAGTTCGTCGTGACGACTTTAGTCGGTGTGCGACCAAGAACAACTAAAGTCGTCACGACAAGTCATCTATCATTTCATGCTTGACAACACACTAGCATATTCAAAACAATTTTACTTATTATATTTGCTACATGCCTACTTTCAAGCTGCCAGTTACCTCGGAAAGAGAGCAAGGCTTTAAAAACATCCGATTCTGCAAAAACCATTACTGCTCCATCTACACCTTCACTAACTTCAGATTTTGATAAACCGTCTGACAAAGCTATATCTGGAATAATTACTCGTCTTACGTCAAATCAAATCATAATTACGACAACGCTTGGCAGTGAATATACAATTTCACTAACATCTCAAACACAAATATGGAAAGGAGGTTGGAATTCAGATTTGTCGATAGAAGCAGGCGATCATGTTGACATTATGGGCGACGTGAATCATAAAGTAAAAATAGCGATAGCCAAAAAGATTTGGGTGAATATTGTAAGTTTGTCAGGTGTTATCTCGAATATTAAACACGATACAACCAACACTTTACAATTCAATCTTCGAGACGCTCGTTATGGGGTATTTTTAGTCAAGCTTGCTCCAAACCAAAAGGTGCTACCACCCAATGCTGATCATGAAGTACCCATTGATGAAATCCAGTGGGGTAAAGTAAAATTTGCTGATGTAGTTGGCTTAAAACTCAAAGATGGATCAGTGATGCCTGAACACGTCAGTGTGTCTTATGAATGACAGGGGAAAACTATGAATATTTCTCTATTACTGGTGCAGGTGTATTTGGCTAGCATTTTAGGTGTTTCGGGATTAGCCAAGGCAGTTAACCCCAAACAATTTGCATCTACATTACAGTATCAGCGAATTTTGCCAGAGTGGAGTATTGATTGGATTAGTTACCTTGTACCTTGGTTGGAAATAACACTAGCGATTCTGCTAGTTATGGGAGTCTTACCCATAGCGGTCAGCATGATCACTATGCTCATATTTATTAGTTTTTTTGGCCGTAGAAGTTATCCTACTAAAGACGAATCGGGCCAAACAGTGCGGATGTTATGGTATGGCACATCGACAAAAAGTTGATGGAGCAAGTGTTACTGTGTCAGCCATCTTTATTGGCTTAGCAGGGTTTAATTTGTGGGGAACTATATTCTGGGAGCCAGTTGCTACCATCTGGCGGATACCTATGATTGTGGTGTTCGGTTTAGGTAGTGTTTGGCTTGTATTGCGTACCCTGCATAATGTAGTGGTAGCACGTCGAAAAAATACGTCTTTAGGAAATAGAAACTCTGTTCAGCCAGCTTAATCTGGTAATTAGACCGAGTATAGTACTCTAACACTTACCTACTAAACGAGCTAGATGGCCCACTTCGTTTTCCAGATCAACCGCCAAGCCGCGCAGCACGCCAACCGATAATTGCCTCACAGCAAATCCTCCCCAGTCTCTAACACGCGCTGACAAAAATGGGGCTGCAAATCTTCTAGCGGTTTCAAATCCACCCAGGTGTGCGCCAATTCATTCGCAACGGCGAGCGCCGCAAAAAAATTCGCCTTGGGCAACCCTGCCACGGCCAGATCGATATCCGAGCCAGGGCCAAAGCCACCGCGCACGAGCGAGCCAAACAAGAT
>JBBREZ010000030.1:0-25415 GCA_038225095.1 Caldilineales bacterium | reverse complement strand
CCGTTGGCTCTGGCAAGCGAAGGAAAAGGCGATCCGCGATCGCCAAATTACAATTGTGACGCCCAGTCGCTGGCTGGCGACGTGTGCGCAGAGCAGTGGTTTGTTGCGCGAATGCCGCATTGAAGTGATTCCGAATGGGCTGGATTTGGTGCGTTTTAAACCGGTGAACAAAGCTTTTGCGCGCGCGGCCCTGGGATTACCAAGTGACAAAAAGTTGATTTTGTTTGGCGCGCTGAACAGCACCAGCGACCGCAACAAAGGGTTTCATCTGTTGGCGCCGGCCTTAAAAAATCTGGAAGCATCAGCTTTGGGCAGCGAAACAGAACTAGTGATCTTTGGTGCGCCCCGCCCGGCCCAACCGCCCGATTTGGGGTTGCCAGCCCATTATCCTGGTCAGTTACAGGACGAAGTGAGTGTGGCGCTCCTATATGCGGCGGCGGATGTGTTTGTAGCGCCGTCGATCCAGGAAAACTTATCGAACATGGTGATGGAAGCGCTGGCTTGTGGCACGCCTTGTGTGGCCTTTCAGATTGGCGGCATGCCCGATATGATTGACCACGAACAGAATGGTTATCTGGCGCGCCCGTTTGAAAGCGACGATCTGGCAGCGGGCATCAGTTGGGTGCTGGCGGATGACACGCGCTGGCAGCAGCTTGCCGTTGCGGCGCGGCGTAAAGTAGAAGAGAATTTTGAACTGCAACATGTGGCACAGCGGTATGCCAGTTTGTATGGGGAAGTAAGGAGTAAGGAGTAGGGATACGGGATTAGGGATTAAACGGCGCAAGTCTCTAATCCCGTATCCCTACTCCCTACCTGTTATATTATCATTTGTCAGTAAAGAGCGGATCTCATGCCTGAACAGTTGGTGATCAACCTTGATTTGCAAGCGGCGTATAATGAACAGTACAGTGGAAAAACGTCACCCTGGCGCGAGCTAGGTGGCAAGTATAAAGCCCAGAACATTTTGGACGTTTGCCAGGGGCATCAATTTCACAAAGTGCTGGAGTGTGGCGCGGGTGAGGGCAGTATTCTCATGCATCTGGACAATGCGCACTTTGCGGATGAACTGTACGCCGTGGAAATTTCCGAGAGTGGGATTGCGGCGATCAAGGCGCGCAAGCTGCCAGCGGTCAAAGGGGTGGAAAAGTTTAACGGGTATGAAATCCCTTTCCCCGATCAGTATTTTGATCTGGTTGTGCTGTCGCATGTGCTGGAACATGTCGAACACCCGCGTTTGCTTTTGCGCGAGTTGCGGCGGGTGAGTCAGTTTCAACTGATCGAAGTGCCGCTGGATTACTCGCCCAACGTCGATCAAAAAGTGCAACATTATCTGGCGTATGGGCATATCAATATTTTTACACCGGCACTGCTGCGCTTTTTGCTCAAGTCGGAAAATTTTACGGTGGTGGCAGACAAGCATAGCCTGAACCATCCAGAAGTGATCCAGTACAGCATGTATGTCAACGCAGGCCAGAAAAAAACCGTCACGTCGGAATTCAAGCGACGGTATAAGGTTTGGCGCAGTGGCATCCGCCGCCAGCTTAGCCTGGCGCGCAGCCGTCAAGAGTTTCGCTACAATACCTACACCGTTTTATGCACCCACCAAGGCGGGACTTTACAAATTTTCCAGCCTTAATCTGGATCACACCTGGTTACAGTGAAAGAAGAAATATGTCAGATAATCTGCCGCTCGTCTCAATTATTACGCCCTCCTACAATCAAGGGGAATTTCTGGAAGCGACCATTCTATCGGTGCTGAACCAGGATTACCCAAATATTGAATATATGATCATGGACGGCGGGTCAACCGATAACAGCGTTGCGATCATCAAGCAATATGCCAGTCGTCTGGCCGATTGGGAATCAGGGCGCGATGGCGGGCAAGCCAACGCCGTCAACAAAGGCTTGCAGCGCGCGACGGGTTCGCTGCTCGGTTGGATCAATTCCGACGATGTCTACTTGCCTGGCGCGATCAGCCGGATTGTGCAGACTTTTCAGGCTGCACCGGAAATTGATGTTGTCTATGGTCAAGTCAACCGCATGGACTATACGGGCAAAGTGGTGCCGACGCCCGTGCTGCCCAAAGACACAATTGATATTTCTAAAGCCACCGTGATCAACGAAAATCTGGTTAATCAGCCCGGTTCATTTTGGCAGCGGGCGATCATGGAAAAAGTGGGATTATTAAACGAGTCGCTGCATTATGCGATGGACCATGACTATTGGATTCGCCTGACGTTGGCCGGCGCGCAATTTCGACGGATTCCTAATCCACCGCTGGTCAATTTTCGCCTAAGCGCCCACTCCAAAACGGTTTCGCAGCAGCATAAGATGGCGCTGGAACACTTGAAGCTCTTAAATCAGTTGGCGCAAGACAGGGATCTGCCGCAAAAATTGGGCCTGCCCGCCGCTGAAGTGCGCCAGCGTTTGCGGCGTGCCAAAGCGCTGTATCATCTCTATGCATTTTATGGCAACGTCAAAGCGGGTCGCCGCCTGCATGCGTTGCGCTGGCTTTCGGGCGCATTAGCCCTGCGGCCCACCATTTTGTTGGACCGGCGCTGGCGCCAATTGTTGCAAACGCGGCGGCAGCGACCATCAACGCCGTAAGCGCGATCTGATTTCCGTCCGCTTTACCACTGATATTTATTGCTATACTAGACTATTGTTAGCCTATGACTCGCTCAAAAGCGCCGTTCTTTCCGGGCATTCAATATTTACGCGGTTTTGCGGCGCTCTATGTCGTCACTTATCATGTCAATTCGGATTTCCATTTCCCAATTTTTGCGAATGGGTATCTGGGCGTCCAGTTATTCTTCATGATCAGTGGCTTTTTGATGACCTATATTCATGGCCGAGATCGCGGGCTGGCGGACGCGGGCAATTTTGTGCGCAAGCGGCTGATCCGCATCTATCCCGCGTATATGATTGCGTTTGTGCCGGTGGTGCTGATTTTTCATTTCATGCCCAGTAAAGGCTTTGTCTGGCACCGCGATCCCGTGAACATTTTGCGTAACTTTTTTTTGCTGCACAATCCCGCCCAGAGCATCTTGGGTGTCTCGTGGACGCTCGTTTACGAGCTGATGTTTTATGCAATTTTTTGTGCTTGGGTGATCGTGCTGCGCCGGCCTATTGTTATTTTATTAAGCGGTTGGCTTGTGCTGATTTTAGCCAACACCTACTTTTTTCAGATTGCCACCGGAAAGTTGCTTTTTCTGGATCAGATCAATCTTTACTTTATTGCGGGCTGTTTCATCGCGCTGTTTTATCAGCGCATTCCCTATAAAACGAACGGTGTGCTGCTCTTGCTGGCGCTCGTGGGTTTTATTGTATGTCCATTTGTTTCCACGGCCACGATTAGTATCCTTACAACTTGTTTTATACTATGTGGTGTGTGTGTATTATATGAACCAGCGCGCCAGATTCGACTCTTGATTGAACTTGGCAATGCCAGTTATTCGATCTATTTAACCCATCTCACCATCGTTGCGGTGGTGACAAGTTTTGTCAAGCAACCGTGGATCATGGCGCCTTTATTTGTGATTTGCGTTGCGGCGGGTCTGTTGTTTTATCGGTATATCGAACGGCCAACGTTGAAACTCCTGAGTAAATATCCGCTTAGCGTGCCGACGACAGCGCAAGTTAAGCAGTTCTAACTGAGTTATTGGGTTGTCCATGCACGAATCTATTTTGTTTGACGCTCGCTTAGTCTTGAATAAGCCAACCGGCATCGGGCAATATATTGTCGCTTTGCTGGCAGAGTTAATTCGTTTAGCGCCTGAGATGCATTTTCAGCTCTTGCGGCGTGCTAATCCGTGGCCGGGTTATGGGTTGGCGGAATGGCGCGCGCCCAATCTCAGCCAGCAGGTCAGCCAACTGCCACACATGGCCTTGCAACAACAGCTTATGATCCCGCGGCTGGCGCAACAATTGAAAACTCAACTGATCCACTATCCCCATTTCGATGCGCCAGTGTTGTGGGGACGGCTGCCGGTGGTGACGACGATTCATGATGCTAAATATCTGGTGCATCCTGAATTTTTTACGAACTTGAGCCGGGTAAAGCGCCAATATATGCGCTTTAGTTTTGCGCAAAGTCTCAAGCGATCGGCGGGTGTGATTGTGGTTTCGCAAAACACAGCCAAAGACTTAGCGCGTTTATTTGGCGTGCCATTGTCACGGTTATCCGTGATCTACGAAGCGGCGGATGCGCGCTTCCAACCAGCTGCGATTAGCGCCGTGCAAATGTTGCGCGCGAAATACCAACTGGCGCGCCCTTTTCTGCTGACCGTGGGCGAATATCGCCCGCACAAAAATCATGTGGGCCTGATCCGCGCCTACGCCAACAGTCAAAGCCAGCAGACGCACGATCTGGTGATGATCGGGCAGGCGTATCAAGAGTATACCGAGCCACAGATGCTCGTGCAGCAATTGGGGTTAACGGATCGGGTGCACTTCTTAAGCGATGTACCGTTTGCCGATTTGATCACGTTTTATACGGCCGCAGAACTGTTTGTGCTCGTCTCGTTTTATGAAGGCTTTGGCCTACCCATTTTGGAAGCAATGGCCTGTGGCGCGCCCGCGATCTGCTCGGCGACCACGGCGGCGGGCGAAATTGCGGGGGAGGGTGGAATCACGGTAGACCCCAACGATTCACAGGCGATTACGCAGCAGATCGATGAATTGCTACAAAACCCGGCGTTGCGCCAGCAATGGATCGTCAAAGGGGCACAGTGGTGTCAGCGCTACACCTGGCAACAGGCAGCCCAACAAACGCTCACACTGTATCGAAGTGTATTAGCAAAGCAAAAAAGTCATCATTAATTGGGACTATTGTTGAGTCTAGGAGTCAAGTGATATGTCGTTTAATCAGGCAAATGAGCAATTTAATGATGCCTTCGAAACGTATTTTCCCAATCTGAACCCAGTCACCAAGTGGCCCTATCAGGCCAGCACATTGGCCTTGTCGCAGGGGAACAAACTGCGGGCGCGCCTGTTTGGTGGTCAGTTACAGGTCAACGAACGCATTGTGGAATATCCGCAAATTCTGCGCTGGATCAGGCCGCAAGGTCGCGTGTTGGACATTGGTTGTGTCTCTTCTCGGCTGCCGATTCAACTAGCTAGCCTGGGCTATGCTGTGCATGGGCTTGACACGCGCGCCTACACATTCACGCATCCAAATTTTGTATTTCACCAGACCGACCTCTTCAAATGGTCGCCGCCGCAACCCTTTGACATCATTCTGCTGATTTCTGTGATTGAACACTTCGGGCTGGGCGGCTATGGTGATTTAGTCCTCCCCAATGCGGATCGCGAAGCGGTGGCGAAGATTGCGCAATGGCTCGTGCCGGGCGGTCAGTTGTTGGTTTCACTCCCTTTCGGCCAAACTGGGATTACGAACAAACATCGAATTTATGACAGCACGCGGTTGGCGATGCTCTTTGCCGATTTTACTTGGGTTGAGCAGACCTATTTCCGCCGCGTTGATGGGGCGTGGCTCCCCAGTTCGGCGGCCGAGTTGAGCACGGTTGCGTCACCGGATCTGCCGCCGAATGGCGTCGCCATTTTGCATCTGTGTAAAAAATAAAGTTAGGACTGGTCATGCCGTCACCTATTCGCGTCCTTCATCCCATCACCCGCTTGATTATTGGCGGCGCGCAGGAGAATACGATGCTCACCGCCCAATTGTTGGACAAGAACGAATGGGATGTTGCCATTATCAGCGGCCCGCAGACTGGCAGCGAAGGCAGCTTGATCGAAACCGTACGCGAGCGCGGTATTCCGTTGATCCTCGAAGCAAGCCTGGTGCGCGAGGTCAACCCGATCAAGGATTTGCTGGCGGTTTTTCGTCTGGCGCGCTTGATGAAACGCGGTGGCTATACGATTGTCCATACGCATAGTTCCAAGGCCGGGATTGTCGGGCGCTGGGCCGCTAAAATAGCCGGTGTCCCGATTATTGTGCATACTGTTCATGGTTGGGCGCACCACGACCGTCAGCATCCGTTGTTGCGCGCCTATTATATTTGGATGGAAAAAATAACCCTGCCGATCACCGACAAATTGATTGTGGTTTCGGCGTTGAATATTGAAAAAGGCTTGCAAGACGGCATTGGCCAGCCAGATGATTACGTGGTGATTCGCAGCGGCATTGAGTTGGATCGTTTCGGCCATCCGCAGGTGTCGCGTGATGAGATGCGCCACGCGTTGGGTATTCCGCTGAATGCAACCGTGATCGGCTCGGTGACTCGTCTCTCGCCCCAAAAAGCGCCGTTAGACTTTATCCAGGCCGCCGCTACAGTTGCGCAAAGCCACCCGGAAACCTATTTCGTGATGGTGGGGGATGGCCCGTTGCGCGCCGAGGTGGAGCAGTTGGCCCACGAGCTTGGGATTGCGGATCACTTAATCCTGACCGGTTTGCGCCGCGATGTGCCAGAGTTGATGGCGACATTTGATATTTTTGTGCTTTCATCCTTGTGGGAAGGCTTGCCGCGGGTGTTGCCCCAAGCGATGGCGACTGGCCTGCCGTTGGTGGCAACCGCCACGGATGGCAGCGTCGAAGCCGTGCAAGATGAGGTTAACGGACTGCTGGTCCCCCCTAGTGATCCGGCCAGCCTGGCGCAAGCGTTGCTGCGGCTGCTCGATGCGCCGGCATTAGCGCAACAAATGGGCGATGCCGGGCGCGCCAGTGTAGAGGAATTTAGCGATCAAAAGATGGTAGCGCAAATTGCCGCGCTGTATCGTCAATTACTGAGCACGAAAAAAGTGAGCGGCAAGGAATAAAGTTTTGGACAAGACGCAGAATTGGAAATTTGCCATGCAATCTGGTAAAGTGGATAAATTGTGCGAACCTACGCGGTGTGCCCGATCAGATTTGGCAAGAAAGTGAATGATGACTACACAACAAATTCGAAAAATAGTTCGGGACGAGACAGAGAGCCGGTTTGAGCAAATCCTGGATGAATTGCGCCAAGATCGAGAAGAGCAAAACCGCAAGTGGGAAGAGCAAAACCGCAAGTGGGACCAAAATCAACTTGTCATCAACGAAATGTTACAATCCATTCGCGATTTGGCGCGCAAGCATGACAGCACGATTGGTGCGCTAGGGTCGCGTTGGGGACTTCATACTGAGCAATCATTTAGAAATGCACTCAAAGGCATTCTCGACCAATCTTTCGGGTCGAAGTAATCAATGTCGTTGAATATGATGACGCTGGTGAAGTATTTGGTAGACCGGATCAAATTGAGCTTGATCTGATCATCAAAAATGGCACGTTGATCCTTTGCGAGATCAAATCTTCGATGAGTAAATCGGATCTGTACGCATTCTGCCGCAAAATCAAGTTCTACGAAAAGCGTCATGCACGGCAGGCGACCAGGAAATTGGTGATTTCACCGATGAGCGACCCACGCGTCCAGAAAGTCGCGCAAGAGTTGGGGATTGAGACTTATAGCTATGCCGAAGATGTTGTGCTAGACAATTGACAGTCACTCATGATAGTCACTCATCAGCCGAAAGTGGGCAGCAGTGGTGAATTCCAGAGCGCGGTTTGTCGAGTTGCCCACTTTTCGCAGATGAACATTGCTAGCCAATGATGATGAAAACTATTTTCCTATTCTTACATAAAGTCCGATAGAAAAGCTCATGATCTCTAAAACTAAACTCGACTATTGGTGCGAGTCGGTGATCGAAGCCGGTTGGCTGGCTGCGCTAATCGTCGCACCGATGTTCTTTAATGTCTTTTCCAGCCGTGTCTTCGAGCCAGATAAGATTAGCCTACTGCGTTCTATCGCCTTGATCATGCTATTGGCCTGGTTGGTCAAGCTCGTCAATGGTGGGTATGCCTGGATGCCAGCCTATGATGCGGGTAGCACGCCGGGCTCCCCTTCGACCACGCCAGCCCCCACGCAAAGTTACTGGCGCAACCCTTTTGTCATACCGGTGATCTTGCTGATCTTGGCTTACTTTATCAGCACCATGTTTAGTGTGGCCCGCTATGTCAGTTGGTTCGGCTCCTATCAACGGCTGCAAGGTACCTACTCTTTCTTAAGCTACGTGATCATTGCTGTCCTGACCGCGGCGCATCTACGGCGGCCCGAACAGTTACGTAGGCTCCAACATCTGGTGATTGTCACCAGTTTTCCCATTGCCTTCTATGGCTGGCTCCAGCACATTAGGCGCGATCCCTTGCCTTGGGGTGGTGATGTCACTTTGCGGATTGCCGGTAACGCTGGCAATGCCATCTTCCTGGCCGCCTATCTGATCATGGCCTTCTTTCTGACGGCGGAGCGCGCCTACAGCAGCCTGGCCTATTTATCAACCGACAGCGAGCAACCTGAGGCTAATCATCAGGAGTTGCCCACAGCCGTGGCGGGTGTGATTTACTTGTTCATCATGGGCGTGCAACTGGTGGCGATCTTCTGGACCCAAAGTCGGGGCCCCTGGCTGGGACTCTTTTTGGGCATCTACCTGTTTGTGCTCCTTGTGCTAAGCAGCCTACGCCCACGCCATTATCGGTCATTGATGGCCGGTTGGGTCGGGTTGGGGTTGGTCGGCATCTTGGTATTGGTGCTTATGAGCACCACCTCGCTTTTTGATGTCTTGCGCCCAATCCCTTATGTGGGCCGGTTGACACAATTGCTCAATGAACAAAGCACAACGGCACAGGTCCGGATTTTGATCTGGACGGGTGCGTCACAAATGGTCAAGCCGCATCCGCCTTTAGACTATCCTGACGGTTCAGTGGATTCGATCAATTTCATTCGCCCGCTAGTGGGCTATGGCCCCGAGGCGATGTGGGTAGCTTACAATCCCTTTTATCCACCAGATTTAGCGCATGTTGAATCACGCAACGCCAGCCCCGATCGTTCGCACAATGAGACGTGGGACAGCTTGGTCATTACCGGTTTTCTTGGTTTCGTGGCCTATATATCGCTCTTTATCACCATTTTTTACTGGTCATTACGCTGGCTTGGACTGTTAATCAATCGCCGTGATCATTGGTTGTTTGCCGGCTTACTAAGTTTGGGCGTCATCGTTGGGATGCTCGTCTTATTTAGCACGGATAATTGGCGTTGGCGTTACTTTGGGCTGGCGGTGCCCGCTGGGCTGCTGGCTGGTTTAATCCTGTATGTGATGATCGCAGCCTTTCTGCACCCCACCTACAAACCAGAGCGGGGTGACATCCCGCGCTTGTTGCTCATTATCGCCATCCTCACGACGATTGTCGCCCACTTTACCGAAATTCACTTTGGGATCGCGATCGCTGCCACCCGCACCTATTTCTGGGTGCTGACGGCGGTGTTGCTGGCAGTGGGCATGCGCTGGGTGCGGCCTACGCCGTTCAATAAGGCCCAAGAGCTTGCCAGTGAAGCCGAGGGTGACGATGAGATAGTTGAAATCCCCGAACCGGCGCCGGTCGACACGAAGCCGAAAAAGCGCCGGGCGCAACCCCAACGTGCTGTGCCGCTCCGCCGCGAACGCCGTTCCAGCCACAGTGTACCATCGTTGCCAGCCACAGTGCTCACCGATCTGTTGATCTTCTTCACCTTTGTCTTTATCTATACCACCAATTCAAGCAATGCCCAGGATGCCCTCAGCATCCTTTCGGCGAGCATTTCTAAACGGGTGGAAGGCGGACAGCCAGTGAGCAGTCCGTGGATTCTCTTGCTCATGGTGCTCACCTGGTTGGTCGGTGCCACCGTTGGCCTGGTGGTAGAAGCACTGCGCCAACGCCAAACGCCAAAACTTGGTTGGTGGTTGCGCGGTTACGGTTTGCACGCCGCGGTTGTTTGGATCGGCTGGCTGATTTATGGGCTGATTCAGGCTGGCCGGTTGGCGCCGGGTGCCGGTGGCACCAGTCTAGATGAACAACTAAACCAGGTGGCCGGTCACTTTGCTGTCTACACGTGGCTGATTGTTGGCTGGATGGTAATCGCGGGCACGATCTATGCCTGGCCACGGCTGACGGAACGCGCATTGCCAACGGCCAACCGCGGCGCGATTAGCTTGCTCGTCGGCGCTTTGCTGGCGGTCTTGATCTTCTTTTGGGTAAGCTCGGTCAATGTGGCCTTGGTGCGCGCCGACATTATCTACAAACAGGGTCAGCAGTTCGACAATCAACGCAATTGGGTCAGTAGTATCGAGCTTTATCGGCGCGCGCTCAATGCCCGCAAAACTGAAGACCATTATATGCTCTTCCTGGGTCGCGCCTTGCTTGAACATGCCAAAGAGGTCAATGACGGTGCCGATAAACCGTATAAATTAAGCAGCACTCCGTCGATTGATGAAATCCTGGAATTGTCAACTGATGCTGTGCAAAAGATGGGGCGTACAGAATCGTTGCGTGCGGCGGAGGTCATTCTGAAAGAGGCCCAGACCGTCAACCCCCTCAACACGGATCACACGGCGAATCTGGCGCGGCTCTACCGCACCTGGGCCGATTTGAGCACCAGTAATGGCGACGTGCGCCAGAAAATGTTAGACGAAAGTCTGGCTGAGTACAACATGGCGGTCACGCTGAGTCCCAACGCTGCGCATCTTTGGAATGAAAGAGGCAATGCCCTGTTGGCGCAAGGCCAACGCGACCAGGCCGAGGCCGCCTATCTGCATAGCCTTTCGCTCGATCAAGCGTTTGATCAAACTTACTTGTTGTTGGCTGATTTCTATGATCATGACACCAGCCCAGCCGCCCGACAAAAGTCGGTTAAATTTTTGCAAGACGCAATTGCCAAAATGCCCAACAATCCACAATTGTACAGTTACCAAGGCGTTGCGTTGGCGCAAACGGGCAATGTAACCGGCGCCATTGCGGCGAATCAGAAGGTAATCGCCTTGCAACCAGGCAATGCGGGGGCGATGCGTAACTTGGTTTTGCTGTACCGCAACGCCGGTAAAACGCAAGATGCGCTCCAGTGGGCCGAAAAGGCGCTCGGCTTGCTAGGCCAAGATCCAACCACCAATCTAGCTGATATCAAACAGCTACGCCAGCTAGAAGCCGAAATCTATCAGGGGCTCGGGCAAACCGACCAAGTCATTGCGCAGTATGAACAAATTCGTCAAGTCGATCCGAAGGATATTAGCGCGCTGCAAAATTTGAGTACGCTCTACCAAGCCAAACAAGATCTAAATAAACTCGTTGAAGTGAATCAGGTGTTAATGGGGTTGGAGCCGCAAAACTTCCAACACCCGTTGGTGCTCGCCCAAGCCATGCAAAAGATGGGCCAGGCTGCCGACGCGCGCAAGCTAGCCGCACAAGCTTTTGCGCTCGCCCCAGCCGACCAAAAAACAATTATTCAGCAGTTCATTACCTCTCTACACTAAGATGATTTGTAACTGTTCCGGCATAGTGATAGGCAGGTAAACGGATAGACAGGTAAACAGGGAGTATGCCCGTGTATCCGTGTTTACGTTCCATCTACTGATGGGCGTCTACCTGTTTTACACAAGGGCTAAACAAGTACGATGGTTCAATACTAAGGTGGTTCAATGGACCCATTTGAGTTTTACCAATTCTCATCATTTAACCGGCAGACGACTATGCCCTATTTATTGATGGCCGCCAGCGCCTTGATCCTGGCGATTGGCGGCACTCCCGTAATGCGCATGGTGGCCTTGCGGTTGGGCGTCATTGATACACCAAATGCACGCAAAATTCATACTAGCCCTGTGCCACGGATGGGCGGTGCGGCCATTTACATTGCCTTTCTCATGGCACTGATTTTTCTGGGCGATTTGCGTTACGTTAAAGAAGTCGTCGGGATCTTTGTCGGTGCCACGTTGATGAGCTTGATGGGGGTGGTTGATGATAAATGGGGCTTGGGCAGTTATATTAAATTGTTTGGACAGATTTTAGCCGCTGGTATTCTAGTCTATACCGGCGTTCAAGTGAATCTATTTGGCGGCTGGCCCGACATTGCGATTACAATCCTTTGGGTTGTGAGTATTACCAATGCTATCAATCTGCTGGACAATATGGATGGCCTTTCGGGCGGCATTGCGATGATTGCGGCAGTGTTCTTTACGCTGCTGGCGTCACTGAGCAACCAATATCTGGTGGGAGCGTTGGCGGCGGCGCTGGCGGGCGCGTGCGCAGGTTTTCTGGTGCATAACTGGAACCCAGCCTATATTTTTATGGGTGATACAGGCACGCTCTTTCTAGGTTTTTTGCTGGCCGCCGTGGGCATCAAACTACGTTTCCCGACTAATAGTAAAACAGTTACCTGGATGATTCCACTTTTCGTGTTGGCAGTGCCGATCTTTGATACAAGTTTGGTTTTCATTAGTCGACTACGCCGCGGTAAAAATCCGCTAACGACGCCTGGCAAAGATCACGTTAGCCATCGCTTGGCCTTCCTCATGGGTAGCCGGCGAGAAGCGGTGTTGATCTGCTATCTGCTCGGTGGCTCACTGGGGTTGGCGGCGGTCTTTCTGACCCAGGCTAGCTTTATCGAAGCCATCTGTGCCGCGGTCGCTATCTTGTTGCTGATGTTGGGCGGCATCTGGTGGCTGGAATTTCGCAATGGTGGCGTACGCCAGCCGTAATCATGGCAAATCCATGTTTCGATTGTTAATTACACATGTTACGCAGGAAAAGCAGTGACACAGAGCACACAGAGAAAAAGCCAACTATTACTCGTGTTTTTTCTCTGTGTGCTCTGTGTCACCGCTTTTTTATGATGTGTGCGTAAGGTGAATTAATTACACAGGGCAAGGCCCGTGCCAGCAAAATTTAGCGGTTGCATCAAAGCTGGCATGGCTTCCCCCCACCTTTATTACCAACTGAGATAGACTATAAGGAGAATCTGTTGAACTTCCAATCTAACCGCAAATTATGCTTAAGCGGCTGGCGTCCATTTTTGATCGCGGCGTTATTGTTGCTTGCCCTCGCCTTTGCGGCTTGTGGCGGCAGCACGCAGCCCGCTACGCCCACCAACACGCCAGCCGTCGTCACTACGCCAATGGCCAGTACTGCGGCGGCCGTAACCGAGACAACCACGACCACAACTGCTCAGGGATCGCCCACCACACCGGTGACTACGACGACAACCACGACGACCGCGCAAGCGGCGCCAGTCATAAGCATCACCCAGACCAAGGCTGTATCCGTTGCCCAAGTGGCGCCACCTGCTCAGTTGGCCGATGGGCCAGCCAGCAAGCTCGCACCGGCAGCGCGCAATGGCATGTACAAAACTGCGCCAGCCATGAAGCTGGATGTCAAGAAGTTCTACTATGCGACGTTCAAAACCGGGCGCGGCGATATCAAAGTCCAGCTTTATGCCGACCGCGCACCGCTCGCCGTTAATAGCTTTGTCTTTTTGGCCCGCGAAGGGTTTTATAACAACACAACCTTTCATCGAGTGCTCGAAGGTTTCATGGCTCAGGGTGGCGATCCGACGGGCACAGGCACGGGTGGCCCCGGTTATGAATTTGCCAACGAGTCTTTGCCCCAACTTGTCTTTGATCACCCCGGTCTATTAGCCATGGCCAATGCAGGACCGGATACGAATGGCAGCCAATTTTTTATCACCTTTGCGCCGGCGCCTAATCTGAATGGTGGCTACACGATTTTTGGTGAAGTGGTTGAAGGCGCCGACGTTCTCAATAAAATTACGCGGCGCGACCCGGAGCAGAGTCCAAAAACGCCGGGTGACACGCTCTACACGGTGATCATCGAAGAGAAAGATAGCAGTGCGTTGCCAACACCGCTGCCCCCGCCACCCACACCGACGCCGTTTGCGCCTAGCAGCATGGACAGCAAAGATCGCCCCCTGGCTAAATTATCACCGAAGGAGCGCTCTAATCATTTTAACACGGCGCCGGCAGTGAAGTTGGACACGAGCAAACAATACACAGCGACGATCAAGACCAGCAAGGGCTCGCTTACCGTTCGGCTCTATGATGACAAAGCACCGATTGCGGTCAACAACTTTGTGGCGCTGGCGAATCTTGGTTTTTATGATGGCACGCCGATCAATCAAGTTTCCCCTCAGCAAGCCATTGTGATTGGGGCGCCGGCCAATAGCCCAACCAGCGACGCCGGTTACAAGATCACCGCTGAGGTCAGTCTACCGATTACGATTGAGGTCGGCGGTATAGCGTATATTCCACAGCGCCCCATGCCGAATAAACCAGTGCAGAGCAGCAGCAGCCAATTGTTGATTGCGCTGATCAAGCCGCCAGCCGAAGTGAATGCTAATTTCAGTTTCTTTGGACAAATCATTGATGGGGCTGCGATCTTGCCGCAGTTGACGATCAGTGACACGATCGAGTCAGTCACCGTTACCGTCAGTAAATAAGGACCGTTGCTGTTCCATTTTCATAGTTTTGCAAACGCCTACGCCGCCTGATCTTCGAAGATCAGGCGGCGTAGGCGTTTGTGGAGAAAAGTGTCAGATATATCTTCCTCATTCTGTGGGGCATGGGCCCATTAGTTGCGGCTTGTTCCTACGCGCCAAGGGGCGTCCGGCGTGAGAAACGAGCCGCGCTTACCTGAATGACATCCACTCTACTGGCAATCAGCTTCCGATGTTGTAAGCTTCATCCTACCAAGCTTTGGTATAAATCCACTTCATAGTACAATGCAGCGCAGACTCCCATTGACCAAATGGCTTGGGTGCGGAACAAATCAACCGTGTCTGCCGTCTCCATTTCACTTATTACATTGCAAGTTGTACAACTATAAATAATCGCCACATGTTTGGAAGAGCGAGGACATCGACTATGCGACATAATTTGATCCGCTTTCTGCACAGCCGCCGTTTTGCCACCATTGCGACCTTAATCCTAATCATCGCGCTGCTTTTGCCCTTGATTTTGCCCAGCCCCAGCAGCGCGCTAGTCGAAAGCAAACCGGTGCGGAGTAATCTGTTGCAAACTTCCCCTGTGGCGGAACCGGCCACGAGCACTAACGCCAGCAGTGGCACGACCACCGGCTTGCATGTGACCCTGAGCGAAGGCACCCAACAGACCCAGACCACCGAGGTGTTGCCCGTTGCGCCGTCGCAACCGCTCACTCAGACGGCGACGCAGGCTTTGTTAGATCGCTTGCCGCCGCTGACCGTGCCCATCACCGACCAGCAAACGCTTAAATTGCCAGAACAGACCTTGCCACCGCCGCGCCCTGGCAAAACCATCAATGTGAGCTTCCCACCCACCACCACGGCAGCCATTACAGCTTCGGTGGCGGTTAGCAATGGTCCGCTGCAGGTGCTGCGCTTTGCGCCGGAAGGTGAAATTCCCGTTGCGCCCTTCCTCAATGTGACCTTCAACCAGCCGATGGCGCCGCTGGCTACGCTAGAACAACTAAGCGCCCAGGATGTACCAATCAAGCTCACGCCCGCGTTGCCCGGTGTCTGGAAATGGCTTGGCACCAAGACCCTCAGCTTTGAATATCAATCGGCAGAAATTGACCGCTTTCCCAAGGCCACAAAATATACGGTGGAGATTCCGGCGGGCACCCAATCGGCCACCGGTGGCATTCTGGAAAAAGCCGTCACCTGGACCTTTACCACGCCGCCGCCCACCTTGGCGTACACCTATCCAAGCAACAGCCCGCAACGGCTAGACCCGCTCTTGTTCATCCGTTTCGATCAAGGCATTGACGCCGCCGCGGTTTTGAAGACGATCACGGTCACGGCCAGTGGCAAAGTCTATCCTGTGCATCTGGCCACCGAAAAAGAGCTACAGGCCGATGTCGCCGTGCAAAACTTGGTAAAAAACAGCCGCGAAGGGCGCTGGATTGCCTTCCATGCCGATCAAGCATTCCCCACCGACACCACGGTCACAGTCAACATTGGCCCTGGCACGCCCTCGGCGGAAGGGCCGTTGACCACAACGCAGGTGCAATCCTATAATTTCACCACCTACGCCCCCTTGCGTATTGATGAATCCGGCTGCGGCTACGGCAGCGGTGACTGTCCGCCGTTTAGCCAATTTTTCATCCGGTTTAACAATGCGCTGAATGAAACAAAATTTGATCCCGCGCTGATTCAGATCGAGCCAGCGATCCCTGATGTCAGCGTCGAACAGGTTGGCAATACGATCAACATTCGCGGCGCGACGAAGGGCCGTACAGCCTATAACGTGACGGTCAGTGGTGAGGTTGAAGATGTGTTCGGCCAGAAGTTAGGCAAAAGTCAGACCTTGCCCTTCAAAACTGGTCCAGCGCAAACCTACCTGAGCGGCCCGAGCAATGGCCTGGTTACGCTCGATCCATCTGCTCAAAAGCCGATCTTCACCGTTTACACGATCAATTACGACAAGTTGCGGGTGCGCGCGTATGCGGTTGAGCCAAAAGATTGGCCCGCCTACCAGGAATTCTTGAGCAATTTCAATAACGACAATCCGCCTGAACCGCCTGGTCGCCAAGTGCTCTCGACCATCTTTACTGTGGCTTCGGACCCCGATAGTTTGACCGAAACCGCCATCGATTTGAGCCCGGCGTTAAAGGGGACGATAGGCCATTTAATTGTGATTGTCGATTTCCCGACCAATCCGCTGTTGAACAAACTATTTGGCCGCCGCGATCATGCTTCGGTCGTGGCCTGGGTGCAGACCACGCAGATCGGGCTTGATGCCGTGGTTGATCACAGCAATTTGTTGGCCTGGACGACGGCGCTGCAGAACGGTCAGCCCCTCACCGGTGTCCACGTAAGTTTGTTGGGCACGGCCATCGCTGGCACGACCGGCACGACCGGCACGGTAAAACTTGACCTGACGGCTACGTCTACCCCCTTGCTTGTTGCGCAAAAAGGCAATGATACCGCGATCTTGCCCCAGAGCCTATACGCAGGCAGTGGCTGGCAGAAGATGCCACTGAGCGACGAATTACGCTGGTATGTCTTCGATGATCGTCAGATGTATCGCCCCGGTGAAGCCGTGCATGTTAAAGGTTGGTTGCGGCGGATTGGCAGCCAACAACATGGCGATGTGGGTTTGTTGGGCGACAAGAATGTTGCCATCCAATATCAAGTGCAGGATCCGCAAGGCAATCAAATCGGCGACGGCAAGACCGATGTCAATGATCTCGGTGGCTTCGATCTGACCTTTACGGTGCCTACCAACAGCAATTTGGGCTATGCAAACTTAAACTTGTCGGCATTGAACGTTGCCGGGGTTGATAGCACGCAATTTGCGCACAATTTCCAGATTCAGGAATTCCGCCGGCCCGAATTTGAGGTCAGCGCGCGCAATGAGGACAAAGGTCCCTTCTTTGTCAATGACAGCGCCCTGGTGGCAGTGACGGCTAAATATTTTGCGGGCGGACCGCTACCAAACGCGGCAACCACCTGGAATGTAACCGTATCGCCCAGCAGTTACGCGCCGCCGAATTGGCCGGACTTCACCTTTGGCAAATGGATCCCCTGGTGGGCTTCCGATAATGGCGGCGCACTCTACACAGATTCATTCGCCAGAGGCGGGCGCGTTATTGGCAATCCCAATAATGGCAATAGCACAGCCACCTATCAAAGTAAAACGGATGCGAGTGGCACACACTATCTGCGCATGAATTTCGATGCCATCGACGAACCTCAGCCCTACAGTGTCTTTGCCCAGGCCACCGTGATGGATGTTAACCGTCAGGCGTGGGCGGCCAATACCAATTTACTCGTCCATCCCGCCGATCTCTACGTGGGCATCCACAGCGCAACTACGTTTGTCGAACAGGGGAAACCACTTGACATTGAGGCAATTGTCACCGATCTGGATGGCAAGGCGGTCATGAGCCGGACGATTGATTTGCGAGCCGTGCGCCTGGAATGGAAATACAATAAAGGCACTTGGCAACAAGTTGAGTCTGATGAACAGAAGTGCACGGTTGTCTCCGCCGCCGAACCTGTGACCTGTACCTTCAAAACCGACAAGGGCGGGCAATATAAGATCAAAGCGACGATCACCGACGATAAAAATCGCAAAAATTCTAGCGAATTCACGCGTTGGGTCAGTGGCGGTCAAAGCCAACCGGCGCGCAACGTCGAACAGGAACAGGTAACATTAATTCCCAACAAGCAGACCTACCAACCCGGTGACGTGGCCGAGATTTTGGTGCAAGCGCCCTTCTCACCCGCCGAAGGACTCTTGACCGTCGCCCGCAATGGCATCCTGTACAACGAGCACTTTACGATTACGAACACCACCTACACGCTTAAAGTGCCAATTACAGAGGACCAGATTCCTAACCTTAGCATCGAGGTTGATCTGAATGGTGCGGCCAAACGGCTGGATGATCATGGCAATGTTCAGGAAAATGTCCCGGCCCGCCCCGCCTACGCCACCGGCACCTTGGATCTGGAAATTCCGCCACTCAGCCGCAAGCTTACAGTAGCGGTCAAACCAGAGGCCACTGCGCTGGAACCCGGCGCGCAAACGACGATGACCGTTACCTTGACCGATGCCAGTGGTAAGCCGGTGCAAGCGGGTGAATTGGCCGCCGTTGTGGTCGATGAGGCCATCCTGGCGCTGACCAACTATCAACTCGCCGATCCAGTGGCGACCTTCTACAGCGCGCGCCCGTCCGACCTGAGTCGCTATTATGGCCGCGCCAGCCTGGTATTGGCCAATCCGCAGGCGCTCGTAGAACAGGTGGCGAACAGTACCGCCACGCTGGCACAGGCACGGGGTGGCGCCGCAGAATCAATGATGGCCGCACCGGCTGCGGCGCCCGCGCCGACCGGATCGGCTGCTGCGCCCGCGCCGACCGGATCGGCTGCTGCCCCCGGCCAGCCGCAGACCTCGATCCCGCAGACCCCGATCTCAGTGCGCAGCAACTTCAATCCGTTGGCGACTTTTGCGCCCGCAGTGCGCACGGATGCCAATGGTCAGGCGCAAATCACCTTCAAGCTGCCCGATAATCTAACCCGCTATCGCGTGATGGTCGTCGCCGTGGCCGACGGCAAGTATTTTGGCACAGCAGAAACCAACATCACCGCCCGCCTGCCTTTGATGATCCGCCCAGCAGCGCCGCGTTTCCTCAACTTTGGCGACAAGTTTTCCTTGCCGATTGTTGTCCAAAATCAAACGGATGCACCGATGACGGTCAACATCGCCGTGCGCGGCAGCAATTTGAATCTACTGAGTGAAAAAGTGCTGAGCGAGACCGTGAATACCACGGCCACAACCGCGGCGGGCCAACAGGTGGTTGTTCCGGCCAACGACCGCGTGGAAGTGCGTTTCCCGGCGACCACAGTGAGTGCAGGAACAGCCCGCGTGCAAATCGCCGGCACTTCCGGTGCCTATGCGGATGCCGCTTCCATCGAGTTGCCGGTCTTTACCCCAGCGACCACCGAAGCCTTTGCGGTCTATGGCACCGTAGACGAAGGCGCGATGGCGCAACCCGTCATCGCGCCGACCAATGTCTTTACCCAGTTTGGCGGCCTGGAGATCAACACATCATCGACCGCCGTACAGGCGCTCACCGACGCGGTGCTCTATCTCACCGCCTATCCGTATGAATGCTCCGAACAACTGGCGTCGCGCATCCTCGGCGTGGCGGCGCTGCGCGATGTGCTGAGCGCTTTCCATGCCGAAGGGTTGCCCGCACCCGCCGAATTAGAGAAGGCCGTCCAGCGTGATATTGACCGCTTACAAGGCATGCAAAACGATGATGGTGGCTTCCCGATCTGGGAACGCGGCCACGAGTCGGTGCCCTATTATAGCATCCACGTCGCCCACGCCTTACAGCGTGCCAAACTGAAGGGTTTTACCGTACCAGCCGAGATGCAACAGCGTGTACTGGAACATCTGCGCAACATTGAAAATTACTATCCAGCTTGGTACAGTGAAACGTCGCGCCAAACGCTTAGCGCCTATGCCCTGTATGTGCGCAAATTGATGGGGGATGTAGACACCACCAAAGCGCGCAACTTGGTCAACGCCAAGCCGCTCGATCAACAATCGCTCGAAGCCGTGGCCTGGCTCTGGCAGGTGCTCAGTGATGACGCCGCTTCTAAAACAGAAGTGGCAGCGATTCGCCAACTAATTAACAACCATGCCGTAGAGACGGCGGGCGCCGCCAACTTCACCACGTCTTATGGAGATGACGAGTATCTGATGCTGCATTCCAACCGGCGCACGGATGCTTTAATTCTCGACGCCTTGATCAACGATCAACCGGACAGCGATCTGATCCCGAAGGTGGTCAATGGGCTGTTGGCGCAGCGCACGGCTGGTCATTGGAACAATACGCAAGAAAACGCCTTCGTCCTGTTGGCGCTCGACCGCTATTTCAATACCTTCGAGGCGCAGACGCCTGATTTTGTGGCCCGCATCTGGCTGGGTGACACTTATGCCGGCGAGCACCAATATAAGGGACGCACAACTGAACGCCAGGCGACGGCTATTCCCATGACCTATTTGGTCGATCCAAAGCTGGGTGGCGGCCAAACTCAAAACCTGATCATCGGCAAGGAAGGGCCAGGTCGGCTCTACTACCGCCTTGGGTTGCGTTATGCGCCGAAAGATCTGGCGATGAAAGCGCTGGACGTGGGTTTCGTGGTGCAGCGCACCTATGAAGCCGTGGACAAACCAGACGATGTCAAGCAAGCCAAAGACGGCGTCTGGCACATCAAGGTCGGGACGCGCGTCCGTGTGCGTCTGACCATGGTGGCTACGAATCGCCGCTATAATGTCGCCTTGGTTGATCCGCTGCCCGCCGGTCTAGAGATCATCAATCCCGCGCTGGCGGTGGCCGAGAATATTCCCCAAGATCCGGAAGAGCGTGGCACGGGCTGGTGGTTCTGGGGCTCGTGGTTCGAGCATCAAAATCTGCGCGATGAGCGCGCCGAGGCCTTCACGACCTTGCTGTGGGATGGTGTCTATAACTATTCGTATGTAGCCCGCGCAAGCACACCCGGTCAGTTTATTGTGCCACCGGCTAAGGCGGAAGAGATGTATTCGCCAGAGGTCTTTGGACGAAGTGCGAGCGATAAGGTTATTGTGGAGTAAGTAATTTTTAAACGAAAAGGGGGCTGACATCGCGATGTCAGCCCCCTTTTTTGTTTAAAACGGCACTGGCCTATATATTTTCGCACAGCCATTACATCTGTTAGCATCGTTACGCAAAATGAGCTTATAATAGATGACAGATTGAGGATAAATAAGAAAGGCGGAACAAGCAATGAGCACACAAACACCGGCTGAACTTACCGATCAACTACAAACTTCCTATGATAATCTCGGCCGCACATTGGCCCTGTTAGAACCACACGAGCTTGATCAAGCTCGCTTAGAAAATGATTGGTCACCGAAGGCAATGCTGGCGCATGTGGCGTTTTGGGATGACTTTCAGCTGCGCCGTATGCAGGCCGCTATGCGTGGCGAAACCGTGCAGAGCATCATCTGGCCGGCGCACGATAACGAACAGTGCGCCCAAGTTGATCAAACGCGTGATTGGTCTGAGATCATGACCGCGGCGGATACCGCGCGCCAACGGCTAGTCGAGTTTGCACAACCTTTGACTCCGGAAAACCTGGCCGCCACTTATCCGATCTATGAAGATGTTTCATCATTGACCCATCAACTTGAACACATGGTGCGCCATACCAAAGGCCACACAGCCGAATTGCAGCACTATTGCGGTTCGATGCAGCGCTGGCAACGCGCCGACTTGCGCCAATTTCTCGCCCAACAACACACCAACTTGATGGACAGCATTGGCGGGCTGACAGAAACCACCATTTTGACCACCTTCGTCTGTGGCGAATGGTCAATCCGCGATGTGTTGGCGCATGTGCTGAGTTGGAATGAATTTGCCTATCTGGTGCTGAAACAGTGGCCAGAACCAGATAAAGCAGCGCTTAAAGCTTGGCTACCGGACGGAGCAATCAGCACCGCCAGTAAGTTGGATGGCATTAACGCGCGCCTGTTGGCGGCTAGGAACGACTTGGACATGATCGCCATCGCGGATTGGCTTACCACCTATCACCGCCGGACGTTGCGGCTTTTTGATAAACTGAGCGATGAGGCACTGGCGAGCCAAGGCGATTATGCCTGGGGTGAAACGGGTGAAGCCGCGCGCTTTCTCTATGAATTCGCTTTACATGAAATTGAACACGCCGAGCAAATCTGGCGCTATCGAGTTACTGCGTAACAAGATTTTGAAGATCATACGCCAAACATAAAACGGGCTGCCTTCATTGTCGAAGGCAGCCCGTTTTATAGATCAACTAGTAAAACTCGTTGCTTGATCAGGGATTTCCCCTAAATTTGTAACTGTTCAGCCTCTGTGTAGCCCAGGTACACAGGTACACAAGTAGTAAGCCCTGTATCCCTGTTTCCCTGTCTACCTGTGTACCTGCCCATCGCTACGCCTGAATAGTTACCTAAATTTTATTGTGTCTGTAAGACTGGTTGTGCTAGATCACGCGGTAATTTAGACGCCAGATCTTCTGGACGTACGATCTTAGCTGCGCTGACTTGTTCTTGCAACCAATCTTGATACGCCTTAGTCCGCTTTTGAGTCAATGTCTGCTGATCCAGCTTATGTTGGAGATCTTTTTCCAACACTTGGATCAGATGGACACCATAGGTTGTCGTAATCGGCTGACTGATGTCGCCAGGCTTGACCGAGAAGGCCGCCGTCTCAAATTCTTTTACCATTGCGCCTTTGCCAAACCAACCGAGATCCCCACCTTTAGCAGCACTGCCAGGGTCTTCGCTATATTTGGTTGCAATGTCTTCGAACTTTTCGCCCTTGACGATGCGCGCACGCAATTGCGCAACCAAAGCGAGTGCTTGATCTTGTGTACGCGGCGCAGGCACAGGCGTTGGTGGTGGTGCGCCGGCAGGTAACGGGGTTGGCGTCTGTGTCGGTTGTGCACCAGCGACAGGCACAGGCGTTGGTGTGATCACGCGCACGAGAATATGGCGAGCGTGAACCTCTTCTTCCACCGGCGGCATCTTTTCTTCGCCAATCGCCTTGGACATTTTATTCGTCAACAACTGGGCACGTTTTACCTCGCGATACTCAACCAAGCTCATGCCAGCCACCTTTTGCAGGTTTGCCTCTAACTTGACCAAGCCATCTTGGTACGCAGTATCGGTCAGGATCGCACGAGTTGCGATGGGTGCGGCGGTCGGCGTTGGCAATGCAGTGGGCGCCACGGTTAACGCCTTCGTTGCCGTAATGGCATTGGTGCCCGTCGTTGCCCGGGCCGACGTAACAACCCTCGTTGGCGTAATCGGTTTACTTGTCGTGGCTACATTGGTAACCGTCACTGCTTTGGCGCTCGTCACTACTTTACTATTCGTCAACACTTTCGTATTTGTCACTGCTTTCGTACTTGTCAGTGCTTTGGTGCTTGTCAACGCTTTTGTATTCGCTACTGCTTTGGTCGCTGTTGCCGTTTTACTGGAGGTTACAGGTGCAGTCGTCGTAATGCGGGCGGACGTTGTCATCGGCTTACTAGTCGTGATCGGCAAGCTGCCCACGAGCGGCGTTGTGGCTGCCGCAGTAAGTGCTTTTGTCGCTGTAATAGCTGCCGCGGTTGCTTTCGCTTCCACGGTGGCGGTTATGCCGGCCGCTGCGGTAGCTGTGGCTTGCGATTCGGTTACAGCGCCGACACCGGCCGCAACCTCTTCGCGCAGAGACTTATCGACCTCAGCATCACTTACCGTAATGCTGCGCGCCTTAGCCTGCTGAGCGACGAGCTTTTCGTCAATCATATTGTTCAGCACCTGCGTACCCAAGGCAAAGGGGCTGCTCAATGTTGACTGAATTTGATTCACTTGCTGGGTAAAGAAGCCTTGACCACCAAATTGTTTCTCCAGAGCCTGGAGCCGCACCAGTTGGTTTTCCATCTGGCTTTGCTCTAGCTTGGTGCGCTTCCAAAATTGCTGAGTGACGATCTTATCATCCCCCACACTGGCCAGCGTACTGTTCGGATCTATGACAAACGTCTTAACAAGGCCAGCAACGATCACGAGCAACGCAAGGCCAATTGCAATCCCGACACCCAGGTATAGGCGTCGATTGCGTTCTCGATCGCGTGCGTGCAACCGAGTTTCCTTGCGGGTAAGTTCGCGAATTTCTTCTTCACCACGCTGCTTGCGTTTCGCCATACCTACCTGCGCTTTCGCACGATGCGGGTTTGATCAGCGGTGTAAGGCAGCAACGCCAGATGGCGTGCATGTTTGATAGATTTGACAATGTTCCGCTGCACCTTAGCGGTGACCCGAGTCTTACGCCGGGAGAGAATACGCCCGCGCGCATCTAAGAAACGGGATAGCAAAGGGACGTTCTTATAATTGATGTCACGCATGCGCACATCCGAGCCAATCCGTCGGCTGCGGCCCATGCGTTCGTGCGGGGCGTACGTGCTGGGACCAGTGACAGCAGACCGATTGTCCTCAGCGGGTTCAAAGGTGTCGACGACATCATCGTCATCATCGACGACATCATCGCCACCATCAAAATCGTTGTTGTCAAAAGGTACATTCAATTCAGTCTCGTCGTCGGTTAGGTTTGCTTGCTCGCTCATAATTGTTCCTTTATTTTTTGCCCACCAGCTAGAAAGTTGTCCATTCGGGTGAGCCTATATTTTTGAACATCGATATCAGTCATCAGTCCGGAGAATCAAATACCGGAGCACATTCTCATTCAGGCGTAACAAACGATCAAGTTCTTCGGTGCCAGCGGCGGCCATTTGAAAGCGCTGCAGCACATAGTGGCCTTCGAAATACTTCTCGATCGGATAGGCCAAGGTACGCTTTCCCCAGATTTCCGTGGCGGAAATTTTGCCTTGTTGGCTCGAAATGGCTTGTGTCAGGCGCTCACTTAATTGGCGCAGACCATCATCACCGATATCGGGTTGAGCGACGTAAACCATTTCATACTCGCGGGTTTCGGTACCTGTATCTGTACCGGTATCTGTATCTGCCATACTGTTGTTAACTCCCTTTCTTTGTCTTTCTCTGGAGATGTCCGCAAGACCATCTTGCGAACAGAAAGAACGAGGGACCAGTTTAGCCGATCCCTCGTCACATACCATCGTTTATGGTATCACATTTTGTTCGGATAGCAAAAATTTAGAGCGGCTGACTGGTAAAAAAGGAGTAACAACTATCGTCATTTAAGGCATGGCTTATTTCATCTGAACAAAGTATTTTTTTATATCTATACGCGATATGCTTCCGCACGTCCGAGCACTGACTTCATCCCGACTTTGCGCCGTTTGAGCCCAAGCGATTTCAAAAATTGGCTCACCTGGGGCTCACTCCGTTTGATGCCGGTTAAGGCGGTCAGGCGATGCGCCGCTTCCTTGAGCGTCGCTGGCGGATGGTTGAGAAAATCCGCCTCGATCTGCTGCTTGTGTTCGGCCAAGGCACTCTGTGGTCGATAGAAATTGAGTTCTTTCAGCTTTTCGATGCCGCCTGCCCGGTAACTGGCGAGATAGCGATAGACGGTCGTGAGCGATACATGGGC
>JBBREZ010000029.1:0-25580 GCA_038225095.1 Caldilineales bacterium | reverse complement strand
ATTGAAACGCCGGAAGGCCCCAACATCGGTCTGATCGGTTCGATGGCTTCTTATGGCCGCGTGAATGATTATGGTTTTATCGAGACCCCTTATCGCAAAGTTTACTCGGACATTGCGCCCGTAGCCGTCGAATTGCGGGGGCGGACGCTTAATGCGGATGTAACAGACCCGGCTAGCGGCGAAGTAATTGCGGCGAAAGGCACTCAGATCGATGACCAACTGGCCGAGCGCATCAGCCAGATCCTTAATCTGGGCAGAGTGAAGGTAAAGCCTTTTGCCAGCCAAGAAGTAGTTTATCTGACGGCCGACGAGGATGAGCAGGCATCAATTGCGCAGGCGTCGTCGCAGCTAAATGCGTTGGGTGAATTCCAAAACCCACGCCCTTCTGCCCGCCATGCCGAAAAGTTTTTGTTTGAACAGTCCGAACGGATTCGCTACATGGACGTTTCGCCCAAGCAGATCGTCAGCGTGTCGGCGGCATTAATTCCGTTCTTGGAACATGATGATGCCAACCGCGCTTTGATGGGCTCTAACATGCAGCGCCAAGCCGTGCCGTTGGTGCGGCCAGATGCGCCCATCGTGGGCACTGGCATGGAATTCCAGGCCGCGATTGATTCCGGTCAGGTTGTCGTCGCTAAACAAGCGGGCGAAGTCGTGAGCGTAATTGGCAATCAAGTTGTGGTGCAAGAAGTAGATGGCACCCGCCGTGTCTATCATTTGCGCAAATATAACCGCAGCAATCAAGCGACCTGTATCGACCAACGCCCCACCGTTTTTAAGGGTGATATGGTGGATGTCGGCGCCGTATTGGCCGATAGCTCTAGCACCGAGAATGGTGAATTGGCGCTTGGTCAGAACGTCGTGGTGGCGTATATGAGCTGGGAGGGCGGCAACTTTGAAGACGCCATCCTGGTCAGTGAACGATTGGTGCAGGACGATAAATACACATCGATTCATATCGAAAAGCATGAGATTGATGCGCGCGAGACCAAGCTCGGGCCGGAAGAAATCACCCGCGATATTCCCAATGTGGGTGAAGACGCCCTAAAAGACTTGGACGAAGATGGCATTATCCGCATTGGCGCCGAGGTCAACCCCGGTGACATTCTGGTCGGCAAGATCACGCCGAAAGGCGAAACCGAGTTGACGCCAGAGGAGAAACTATTGCGCGCTATCTTTGGGGAAAAGGCGCGTGAAGTGAAAGATAGTTCCCTGCGTCTGCCACATGGTGAACGTGGTAAAGTGGTTGATGTAAAAGTCTTCGACCGTGACGATCACCGTGATATGGCCGCTGGCGTCGAGAAGATTGTGCGCGTTTATGTAGCACAACGGCGCCGCCTGACCGAAGGCGATAAGATGGCCGGTCGCCACGGCAACAAGGGTGTTATTTCAAAAGTTGTGCCTGTGGAAGATATGCCGTTCATGGCCGACGGAACGCCGGTGGATATCATCTTGAACCCATTAGGCGTGCCAGGCCGTATGAACATTGGTCAAATTTTGGAGGCACACTTGGGTTGGGCCGCTGGCCGTTTAGGCTTTATGGCCGAGACGCCGGTCTTTGACGGCGCTAAAGAGGATGAAATCGAAGCCGAACTGGCGCGTGCTTGGCTGATCGAACGGGCTTGGGCGATCGCTACCCAGCGTGCTTGGGAAATGCTAAACGCTGCGGGTGTCGATAAAGATGAGCTTCGGGACGATGCTGATGCCCGTCAGGTCTATTTGTTAGAATGGTTGGAGCCACTAGGCTACGATCCTGAGCAAGTTCATGCGGACGAAACCTATGCGCGTTATGCCTGTCTGCGCGAATGGGTGCGCGAACTGGGCTATGAACCTAATGCCGTTTTGCCGGACAGTTATGGCGGACAGCGTACCACGGGTGAATCCAACGTTCTGGCCCGTGAAATCGCTTTGCGCCAGTGGATGATCTATCACGGCGGCGAATCTGTGCAGCTGACCGGCGCCGAACTGGACCAAGCCGTGCAGGCTCTTAGTGAAACGAGTGGCTGGCCGTTGCCGACCACCGGTAAACAAAAGCTTTATGACGGCAAAACCGGCGAGGCTTATAATTCTGCCGTTACGATTGGCATTGTGCAAATGTTGAAGCTGCATCACTTGGTCGAAGATAAAGTTCATGCCCGCAGCACTGGCCCCTACAGCTTGGTTACCCAGCAACCGTTGGGTGGTAAGGCGCAGTTTGGTGGCCAGCGCTTTGGTGAAATGGAAGTGTGGGCGCTGGAAGCTTACGGTGCAGCGCATATCTTGCAAGAGATGTTGACGGTTAAATCGGACGATGTGACTGGGCGCGTCAAGACCTATGAAGCGATTGTTAAGGGCGAGGAAATTCAAAGCCCTGGTGTACCCGAAAGCTTCCGTGTGTTGGTGAAAGAACTACAAAGCCTGGCATTGGCAGTTGAGGTCATCAACGAAAAAAATGAAGTGATCCAGTTTGGCAAGGATGACGTGGAAGAGCGTCTGCCCAAACTTGGATTTAGCCTGAATGTGCCTGGGCCGATGAGCCGCGGTAATCTTGAATAAGAAGTAGGGATACGGGGTTAGGCAGTAGGTAGAAGCGTTGCCTGTTCTTTAATCCCTAATCCTGTATCCCGTATCCCTTTTATATAGGAGCGTCAACATGGAAGTAAAAGATTTTGATGCCATTCGGATTTCACTAGCTTCACCGGAGCAAATTCGGGAATGGAGCTACGGTGAAGTGACAAAGCCCGAGACGATCAACTATCGTACCCTGCGGCCCGAGCGTGATGGTCTCTTCTGCGAACGCATCTTTGGCCCCATGCGCGATTGGGAATGTGCTTGCGGAAAGTACAAGCGTGTGCGTTACAAAGGGATTGTTTGTGATAAGTGCGGTGTCGAAGTGGCGCCTAGCCGCGTTCGCCGTGAACGCATGGGGCACATTGAACTGGCTTCGCCGGTCAGCCACATCTGGTATGTCAAGGGTGTGCCGAGCCGCTTAGGTCTGTTGCTTAACATTAGCCCGCGCCATTTGGAGCGTGTGCTGTATTTTGCCCAATATATCATTACGAACGTCAACGAAGATGCGCGTAGCCGGGCTATTCAACGCCACGAACGCGAACTCACTATGCGCCTGAGCCGGATTGACGGTGAGAATCAGGGTAAGATTGATGAGATGGAGACTAAGTTGGAGGCTAGCCTGAGTGAACTTGATCGCGAAGAAGAAAGCGAGATCACACACCTGGACGAGCGTATCAACGAGTCTTCCTCACAAGCGATTAGCGAGGCGCAGTCCTTACAGAACTGGATCAAAAATCGCGTCGGTCAAAAGGCTAGTGAGAATAAAGTTTTCAGTTGGTCGGATCAGGCTGTCATTCAAATCGGTGAAGCGATCTCGGCTGAACATGACATTTTCATCAACGACCTGGTACAGGACAAGCTGAACGCTCTGCAACAGGAGTCTGACGGTGAAAAGGCCGACATTCGGCTGCTGATTTCGGCTAAGCGTGATCACATCCGCAATGATTTAGGCGCCCAACTTGACGAGTTGCGCAGCGACGTAGACGGCAAGAAGGAACGCTTGACCGTTCAGATGGAACGCGATTTAGAAGATCTAAAGCAACTTGAAGAAAAGCAACTGCTCACTGAGACTCGCTATCGAGAATTGGCTGATCGTTGGGGCAATGTCTTTACCGCTGGGATGGGCGCAGAGGCCATTCGCGATATTGTGGCGAAGGCCGACCTGGAGCGCATGGCTAAAGAATTGCGCAAGGAAATTCGTACTACCCGCAGTAAGCAGCGCCGCAAAAAGGCTGCGAAGCGTTTGCGCGTGGTCGAGAACTTCCGCATGAGCGGCAACCGCCCGGAATGGATGGTCATGACTGCGTTGCCCGTGATTCCGCCCGATCTGCGCCCCATGGTGCAACTGGATGGCGGCCGCTTTGCAACGAGCGATCTAAACGACCTCTATCGCCGCGTGATCAATCGTAACAATCGTCTGCACCGCCTGATGGAATTGGGCGCCCCAGACGTGATTGTGCGCAATGAAAAGCGCATGTTGCAGGAAGCAGTGGATAGCCTGGTGGACAATGGCCGCCGCGGGCGCGCCGTTAGCCGGAGTGGCAAGCGCAAACTGAAGAGCCTGAGCGACATGCTCAAAGGCAAGCAGGGTCGTTTCCGCCGCAACTTGCTGGGCAAGCGTGTAGACTACTCTGGTCGTTCTGTGATCGTGATTGGTCCGACCCTTAAACTGCACCAGTGCGGTTTACCAAAGCGGATGGCATTGGAACTTTTCAAGCCGTTCGTGATGCGACGCTTGGTTGAATTTAATTATGCCCATAATATTAAGAGCGCAAAACGTATGGTTGATCGCTCTAGCCCGGAAGTCTGGGATGTGTTGGAGGAGATCTGCAAAGAGCGACCTGTGTTGCTCAACCGTGCGCCGACCTTACACCGTCTGGGCATTCAAGCCTTTGAAGTGGTGCTGATCGAAGGCAGTGCGATTCAATTGCATCCTTTAACTTGTGGCGCCTTCAACGCTGACTTTGACGGTGACCAGATGGCCGTGCATGTACCGCTGAGCAATCCGGCTGTCAAAGAAGCGCGCGAATTGATGTTGGCGACGCAAAACTTGCTCAAGCCGAGCAGTGGTGATCCGATTGTCGGTCCGTCTAAAGACATGGTCATGGGGGTCTATTACCTGACGGTCGAAGAGCCAGCCAAAGACCCGGAGCGACTGCCCACGTTCAGCAACATGGACCAAGCCGAGTATGCCTATGATATGAACATTATTGGCTTGCGTCAGCCGATCAAGGTGCTCTTTACGACGACATTCGACAGCATGCCGATTACGGACTTAGAGCTCCATGAACGGATCCTTAGTTCGCTGCAGAGCCACGGCATCACAACGGTTGGTCAACTCATGGACATCTATGCCCAGGGTGAGGCCAAGATGGTCAAGGATATTGCCAGCTTTGGTGCAGCGGCCATGAACGACACGCGTGAAGCCCTGCGTAAATTGGGCTTGCTGGGTGCTTCCTGGCCCAAGGAACGTCTATTCCAAACGACGGTTGGTCGTGTTATCTTTAATCGTGCTTTGCCGGCTGGACTCTGGTTTATCAACGAATTGCTTGATCGCAAAGGGGTTGATGGGATCGTGGCCCGCTGCTACAAGCATCTAGGACGCCAGGTTACGGCTGAGGTCGTAGACAACATTAAAGATGTTGGCTTTAAATTTGCGACTCGCTCTGGCATTACAATCGCGGTCAGTGATATTCGAGTGCCAGAAGAAAAAGGCGCTATCCTGGAGCGCACAAACGGCGAAGTTGAGCGAGCCGAGCAGCAGTATCGTCGTGGTTTGATTACGGCGGAAGAGCTATATAATAAGACGGTGTCTTTGTGGACACGCGCCACCGAAGAAGTCACTGTTGCGGTGCAGAAGTTGCTAAGCCCGGTAGAAGGGTTGGGCGCGATGGCCCGCTCTGGCGCCACTAAGGGTGGTATCAACCCGATTCGCCAATTGGCCGGTATGCGCGGTTTGATGGCTGACCCAAATGGCCGGATCATCGATTTGCCCATTCGGTCCAACTTCCGCGAGGGTTTGACCGCGTTGGAGTACTTCTTGAGCACGCACGGCGCGCGCAAAGGGTTGGCTGACACCGCCTTGCGTACGGCCGATGCTGGTTACTTAACGCGTCGTCTGGTCGATGTGGCGCAGGATGTGATTGTCACCGAGGATGATTGTGGAACGACCACAGGCATCTGGATCGACGCCAAAGAAGCGGAAGGCATGGGTGAAACATTTGCCGAACGCATTACGGGTCGTTTCGTATCGGGTGATATCAGTGATCCGCTCACGGGCGAGTTGCTGTTGCCGCGTGATACGGTGTTGGATGAGTCGGCGTTGGCGACTGTGGCCCGCCATAAAGTGACGCGCGCCTTTGTGCGCAATCCTTTGACCTGCGAAGCGCGCTTTGGCATCTGCCAGAAGTGTTATGGCGAAGATCTGGCGCGTGGTGGCATGACGAAACTCGGCGAAGCCGTTGGCATCATCGCGGCTCAATCGATTGGTGAACCAGGGACACAGTTGACCTTGCGCACATTCCACACGGGTGGTGTGGCGGGTAGCGATGATATTACCCAGGGTCTCCCGCGTATTGAAGAGTTGTTTGAGGCGCGCAATCCCAAAGGCGAGGCTGTGATCAGCGAAATTGATGGCACAGTTGATATCTACTGGGAAGGCGAAGTGCGTATGCTCAAAGTGAGCCGCACCGACCTGAAGAAGCGCACGCTGACCATTCCTGCTGGTTACGAAATCCTGGTGACGGATGGCGATCGCGTTCAGGAAGACACAATTGTGGCGCGACGTACCACTGGCAACGGTCAAGAACAGACGATTGCCGCTGGGATGGATGGCGAAATCTTCCCTGAATTAAAAGATGATGGCACGGTCACGGCTGTGATTCGCCGTGAGGAAACCATTCCCTTTGAAGTGTCGATTCCGGCCAATGCCCGCCTGCGGGTGGACAAAGGCGACCAAGTTTCTGCTGGCGATCAGTTGACTGAGGGTGCTAAGAATCCTAAAGAAATTCTGCGCATTCAAGGCCGCGAGGCTTGTCAGTTATATTTGCTGGGCGAAGTGCAGAAAGTCTATCGTAGCCAAGGCGTGGGTATTCACGACAAACATATCGAAGTCATTTTGCGCCAATTGTTGCGGCGGATTATGGTGCGGGCGTCGGGGGATACAGACTTGTTGCCGGGTGAATTGATCGACCGGTTCCGCTTCGAAGACTTGAACGATGCGGTAGTGGCGCAAGGTGGTAAACCGGCGCGCGGCGAACCGATTGTGCTTGGTTTGACCAAAGCGGCGCTGAACACCGAAAGCTTCCTGGCGGCGGCTAGCTTCCAAGAAACCACACGGGTCTTGACGGAAGCTGCCATTCGCGGTCAGAAAGATGATCTACGTGGCTTGAAAGAGAATGTGATCATCGGCAAGCTGATCCCAGTTGGCACTGGTTTTAGCACTCGTCGCATCTGGGTGCCGGAAGTCTTTGAAGTTAACCTGCACGATCACGAAGATTTCGAGATCGAGGCCGACGATGTCGATCTGGAATTGGCCGATATGGATTATACAGACCTGGAGCCCAATGACATCTTGTCTGGTGTCGCTGAGTTGGGTCTGGAAACGATGACGGACGAACCGGTCGTGATCGAAGAAGATGAAGAAGAAGATGATGAGGAAGACTTCGAATTCGACGACTTTGAATCACTGAGTGAAGAACCAGAAGATCTGGATATCGAGATTGAATAAGTAGATGTTTTACAGGCAGTAAAGCGAAAGGCCACCGCGTATGCGCGGTGGCCTTTCGCTTTACTGTTAGCCTCACCCCCGACCCCCTCTCCTGAATCAAAGGGCAGAGTTCAGGAGAGGGGGTCGGGGGTGAGGGCTCCGCAGATCCCTTTTAATCTACAGCATCTTCCGCAACATATGGTATTCGCGATAAGGCTGAAAACCAAACTTGGCATAAAAATCGGCAATGCCGGTCCAGTCGATCACGCAGCCATTGACGCCATTATTGTGCAAGCGTCGCAGGCCGGCATCGAGTAGGGCAAGTCCGTAACCGCGCCCACGTTGCTCGGCGCTAACACCGACGGAGCCAAGCTGGCCCCAAGGGCGTGGCAATTGATAGGGGAAAAAGCGTTCTATGGGGCGGCGCGAATCTTCAAAAGTCAATTGGCAAAAACCATCTACCCCACGCTCAGTCCAGAGCAGCATATAATCGGAAAAGCGGTAAGGTTGCTCGCGCATAAATCCTTCAAACTCAAAGCGCCAGCGGCCGGGGAACTCGCGCTGCAAAAACTCTAATAGAGCCGCTTCCTCACCCTTTTGGGCCGGCCGGACAACGCCATCGATTTCCAGTCGCCCTTTGGATAAATCCATGGGCGTTGTATACATGGCTAGATTGGCGGCTGTGTCCCAAGCTGTCCGCTCGGCGACATAACCATGTTGGCTGAAAAAAGGCAGGTTGTTTAACTCAACCGGCAATCCTGGTGTAAAAGGGCGTTGGCTGGCCCCGAATATGATCTTCTGGCGTCCCTGTTGCGCAAGCCATTGTTCGGCCCAGGCCAGTAACTTTGACCCGACGCCCTGACGTTGGGCGGCCGGTGCCACCGCCAGCGCATCCACCCAACCCACATCACTTGCCATGACGCGTGGTTCGTCGCTTAACGTGCTGGTCAACACAAAACCAATCGGTTGTTCCCCCAGATAGGCGATTTGTCCTGCCTGGGCCCCCCCTTGGACGAGCTGCGTGTTATAAGTGACGAAACGATTGGAAATGGCCAATGCTGGCCCACAGGCTTCATTCCAGAGGGCAGTGATGGCCTCGATATGTGCCGGGTTATCTACCCGCAAGGCTTGATAAGTTGATTCAATGGTCATGGATTGGCTGCCTTTCCTGGTTGCTCTTTTTCAAAAAAACAGATAAGACTGTCGGTAATGCCTTTGGCCACTACCTCCGGCCGCTTGACCAGCAAGTCCTGGTCACCGCCGAGAAAGCCTGTTTCAATGATCGCGCCTGGAGTTTGCGGATCGATCTGTCTAAAGGCGTGGTAGTCCGTCATGTTATGCGTGATTGTATTGGGGTTCAACACTAAGCCGGTCGCGGCGGCATAAAATTGGTTGATACAGGTGATCAACTGATCTTCTCTGGCCCCGATCGGGCTGGCAAAATGGCGGGCGGCCTTAAACCCACTGTTATCAATACAACTGTCCGCATGCATACTGAGCAGCACATCGGCGCGTAAGCCATCGAGTTGTTTGTCGAACTCTTGCAAAATGACGACGCTTGCGCCTGCGCGCCGCAAACGCTCGGCCACCAGTTTGGCCACGGTGGCATTGATGCCGGCCTCGGTAATGGTTGTCTTGCCATCCACATCGGTGCAGACGGCCCCAGAATCATAACCAGCATGGCCGCTGATCAGGGCAATCTGTTTGCCAAAAAGCACTTTGACATAATCTTGCGTGAAAACACGTACGCCGATCAAGGTGATTACCAGAATCGTAGCGAAACTAATGATAGCCAGATAACGTTGAATACGTTGCAGAGTTATGCGCCGCACGGTTGGGTTGTCTCTGGATGGATAGGCAGCAAAACAAATGCCAGCGTGTCGGTAAAGTTGTAGTATAAGCAGTCAGTGACCCATGCGGCCCCATTGCTACTTATCCTTGACGATTTCGCCAACCCGCTGTGCTTGGGAAAAAGCATTTGGACAAAATTGACAAACGATGCTACGCAAGCTAGACTTGATATTCGAACTTCAAGCTCATCGGCCCAAAGTGTGTTAGTGATCAGCGCTAACATCGAACAAATGGATTTTGTGTATTGCCATCTGATGAGCAAAATTAATAAAGCTGTAGACAAAGCTATAGATAAACCTGTAGATAAACCTGTAGTGCATTTACCTTTCTATGTTTAAGTATACTTCACGCAAACCTTTACAAGCTACTTTTCGCCCAGGTGAACAACCTGGACGCGGCGCGCATGTTGCTCCTTCTATCCAAGAATTGGGTGCGATGCTGCGCGAACGTCGCGAAGCCATGGGGGCATCGCTAGCAGAGGTAGAAACTTCCACGCGGATCCGGCAAAAATATCTAGCGGCGCTTGAATCAGATGAGTGGAATTTATTGCCCGGTGAGGTGATTGGGCGCGGCTTTTTGCGCAATTATTCTACCTACTTAGGCTTAGATGCCACCGAGGCGATTGAGCGACGGCGCACCGTTGCTGATCCTAGCTTGGCCGGCATCTTGTCTAATACCAGCGCAGGTTCGGTGTTGCCGCCCATGCGCGAGGTGGATTATCGGCCAAAAGATGTTGCGATCCGTGATGAACCAGAGGCCATCGAGCAGCGCGAACTACGCCTGACGCCAATTTTTACGGGACTGGGCCTATTAGCCTTGTTGTTTTTCGTCTTCTGGGGTTTCAGCCGCTATGGTGAACAGGTGGGCGCAAGTACCAGTAACCTAGTGTCAGCCGTGCGGACGCGTGTGGCTCCCGACTCAACGGCCACCCCGACCCAGACGCCAGCTGCACAAATTGCGAACGCCAGCGCCGGCAATGATCCTGCTGCGAATGGTGGAACATCGGCTTCGGTCAGCCCAACCGTTGGCACAGTGCTTTCGGGCCTGGCCGCGACTCGTACCGTAAAAGTTATTCTCAGACCAACGGATACGCCGCCAGCGCCGCTTACAGCAGAGGCCGCCAACCCGCCTGCAGAGATACCAGCGCCTGCTGTGGATACACCTACGCCTACGGTAGCGCCTACAGCTACGCCAGCGGTGGTTGAAACTGCTACTGGAGTCCCCACCGAAACGCCGACTGAGGCGCCCACTGCGCCACCTGCGCCAGTTATCGCTGCGGCTGCCTGCCCGGATCCACGCTCTGTCTTGTCGTCGCCGGGTGTGAACCAGACGCTAGGGGGGGTCGTCCAGATTACAGGCCGCGCTGTGCACGAAAGTTTTGACTATTATAAACTGGAATTTGCACCGGCTGGCGGTGGCTTCACCTATTTTGGGGGCGAACACAACGCCGTAGATGGCGGTCTCTTAGGTTCGCTTGACACAACGGCATTACCAAATGGCGCTTATACCTTGCAGTTGACCGTCGTCGATAAAAGCGCCAACTATCCGCCACCTTGCCAAGTGTCGGTGGTCATCCAGAATTAGAATTGAACTTTGCCAATAAGAAGCGGCGGTCAGGGGTGCAAACCTGACCGCCGCTTCTTATTGGCTGAAACGTTTATGGGAAAGCGGCGTAAAACCCATCGCTTTAGCTTTGGGATATAAGCCGCTAACGTTGTCCGGCTTGCAGTAGCAAACCGGTGCTTTAGCACGAACCACGTCGGCCTTTCTTTCACTGTGCTTTCTCCGTCCTTGTAAGCGAAGGGTCACTATCTTTGTCCTCCAATCTATGGTACAATATATCTGTTGTTTGGTCTTCGATAACCAAGATTTCCGAACAACAAAACGTAAAACGCACCTTTCAAACTGAATATTGCCGGTTGCTCAGAGAAATCGTTCTGCGCCCAGTGGGCACCCGAAAATATTCGACGAAACAAGGTCGAAGATAATGCCTTCAACTACTGCGGGAGCCGCAGAAAGTCACGCAACGGTTCCCAGAGGGAGCCCACCTTCGGGCCGACATGAGGAGCGCTTTCAAGCTGTCGGGTACCCTCTGGGTGCCGTAGGAAGCCCAACGCCTTTAGGCTTAGGTAGCTCACTTTTCAAGCGTTACTTTTTGGACGATACGGAAAGCCATCATACGCTGCTTGGACAGCCGCGTACAGCGTTAAGCCATTGCTTTCGCTTTCGGTTTGCCGGTTAAGGTTTCCTCGATCGGTACTGCTTCGAACTTTCCATCTGGCAATTCACGCAGGCGATAAAGCTGTTTTGCCTTGTCGGTCATCAGCACGCCTTGTAAATGGTCGATCTCGTGTTGGAAAATCCGGGCCAACCAGTCATAGGCCTTGATGCGAAATTCTTTGCCATACCGGTCTTGGGCGCGCACTAAGACATAGGTTGCGCGATCCACATCAGCCGCTATACCCGGAATACTCAGGCAACCCTCTTGGCCCTCTTCCAAGCCTTTCGCTTTGATAATCTCGGGGTTGATCAGTTCATACACTCGCATGGTATGTTCCGGATCTTCTTCATCCTCGGGGTATTCGATCACCGATGCGCGCAAATCAACCCCAACTTGGGGAGCGGCTACGCCTACGCCAGGTGCTTCACGTACGGTGTGCAACATGTCATCCAATAATTTGTGCAATGCGGGCCCAAAGTCGCGCACCCGTGCCGCTGGTTTCATCAGTATGCCGTCGCTGGCATTGCCAACTGTTACAATTTTTAATACTTCCATCGCTTCCTCGCTCGTCAATCTCTATTCATTTTCAACTGGATAAAGTATACCTGTCGTTTACCGAAATTTCAAACCAATCTGGGTCGAATATGCTGCACGGGGCAGCCTGTGTCTCTGTACCGTGGCATCTTCTCGCAATGCTGCACGCGGTTGAACCGCGCCTATCGATTAGTTGAAAATTTTTACCACTAATTTTCAACCTGACCGTTACTTAACCAATTTTCTTTCGTCATCATTTGTAGAAACCGATATGTTCGCTGTAGCTGCCAAGCACTTTTTTGCCAATCACGCAAAATGTCGCAGCAGTAGAGCGAACTATCAATGGGTCGCTTATGCTCCATAAGGCGCCGTGGGGCATAAGCTGAGCCAACTGTAAACTTACTGGTAACTACTAAGCCACCTCACCCTACCCCTTGCCAAACTGGGGAGGGGGACTGATGAGGGATAGACCAAGCAGCTTCTTCTGTCCCGTGACAGCTCCCCTCCTAAACTGGGGCGGGGTGGGGTGAGTAGTTACACTTACCGGACAATAAATTTTTTATCTGGAGGAATCACGTGAATCGACTATTTCGTACATTTTTGTTTTTGCCTGCATTGATCGTGGCATTGGTCATTGTACCAGCCATGGCGCTCTCTGTAGGTTTTTCCTGGACAGCCCATGCAGCTTCCGACGAAAATATGGCCTATTATGCGACGATTAGCCCACGGCCGACGCCGCATGGCACCGTCCCACGGCCGACGCCTGTGCACCGTCCCCCCCATCGGCCGCACTTTTATCCGACGGCGACGCCCTACTATGTTGCGCCGACCGCTACACCGGCCGCCACACCGACTGCCACACCGACTACAGCGCCTTCGGATACTGCGTTTGCGAATGGTCACCGCCTGAAGAAGGTGATCGGTGATCGCCTGAGTAATGTTATTTATGGCTATACAACCGAGAATGAGCTTTATCGTTCGCCTGATGACGGCGCAACCTGGAACTTGGTGACAAGCTCGCCCAAAGTCGATGATTTCATCATGAATGCCGCCGATCCGAATGTACTCTATAGTGGTGTAGGAACAGATTGCGACCTACAAAGTACAGCGAACGAACCCATGTATAAATCCACGAATGGTGGCCTGACCTGGGTGGCGTTGCCAGACAGCAATAATAAACGCCCGCTTTTGTCGCACCAGGGTGATCCCAATAGCCTGTTTGCCGCCGATTGCAAAGTGCCTTATGTAACGACGAATGGCGGCCAAACCTGGACGGCTAAACCCGATTCGTCAACTGAGCTATTGTGGGATACCTATCACGTGGTCGATATGACGGCTGCCTCGCTCTTGGGCAAGCCACAGCCGGACAAGGCGAACTGGGATCAGATCTTCGCTGGCGGGATTTCCGCTGATGGCAGTGGCGTCGTTGCCTTTACCAATGATCAAGGCAAAACCTGGGTGCGTCTGACGCCGAAAGTTGAACCGGCATCGTGGGGCATGACCGCTATCACGGCTGATCCGTTCATCGAAGGGCTGGTTGGTTTTGTCGAGCCAAAAGGCGTCTGGACCACCGAGAATTACGGTGTAGACTGGAAATTTACCACGGATGGTTTGCAAGATGTGATTACCAGTGGCGTTGCTGACTCGGCTGACTTGAACGACATTGTCCATCACCCGAACAACCAGTTCTACCTAGCCACCGTACGCGGTTTGTACAGCAAGCCAGTCGCTGAGAAGCACTGGAATAAAGTTACTGGTACGCCCTACGATAGCACGGCTGTCACAGGTCTGTTGTTTACCGAAAGCAATCCAGGTGTCCTCTGGCTTAACACGGCGGACGGCGTCTATACGCACTCGATCCAGTAAGATTAGGCAAGCGCAATGAAAATAAATGAGGGACGCCAGAATGCGTCCCTCATTTATTTTCAGGGCTTACGCCGAGAGCGGGTTAAACGTGCTGGGGACAGCGACCAAGCTTAGCCAATACCGAGCTTGCTGGTCCGTCCCCAGCACGTTACAAGCCAACTGCGTAAACTCGGCTAATGACGCTTACCAGGCCGCGTGGTCAACATCCGCAGACCATTGGTCACCACTAGCAATGTACTGCCTTCATGGCCGACAACGCCCAATGGCAGCGGCATCACAAAGCCACGTATGACAAGTGGTAGCACAATTGTCGCCAGCACCAGACAAATAATTACGCCAACCGCAAAGATCACATTCTGGCGGACAATCCGTTGTGCACGGCGGCTGAGGTCAAGCATGAAGGATAATTGAGCCAGATCACTTGCCATCAACACCACATCCGCCGTTTCGAGTGCCACATCCGTGCCACCGACGCCCATCGCAATGCCAACGTGCGCGGTAGCCAGCGCCGGCGCATCATTCACGCCATCGCCAATCATGGCTGTTTTACCTTCTTTGACCAACTTATGCAGAACATCCACTTTTTGTTCGGGCAATAGATCGCTATAGACCTCATCAATGCCAGCACTCTGGGCAATCGCTGTGGCCACCGCTTTATTATCGCCGGTGAGCATGACAATGCGCTTGATCCCCAGTGCACGTAAAGCCCTAATTGCGATGGGCGCTTCGGGGCGCAACGTGTCGGCGACCGCAATATAACCAACGATTTCCCAGTCGCGTGTATCACCAAGCGTATCTTCAACTGTGCTGCGCCGGACCACGAGCATAACCGTTTTTCCCTGTTCTTGCAGGGCGCGCCCGATCAAGCGGATGGCCGGCGAAATATCCATTTGTTCATCCATAAAGAGCTTATCGTTGCCGATATAGATCGTCTCACTCTCCGCGCCACGGTCGAAAGTGGCCTGGATGCCATGACCAGGTAGCGCTTGAAATTTGACCGGCGCTTCCTGTGCGATCCCGAGTTCTTTCGCTTTTTCGATGATGGCATGCCCAATGTGATGTTCACTCAACGTTTCGGCGTTGGCCGCCAGCCGTAGCACATCATGTTCAGTATAACCACTCAGGGGTCGAACATCGGTGACCACTGGCTTGCCGTGCGTCAATGTGCCCGTTTTGTCAAAGGCTACGATCTTGAGCTCGGAAATTTTTTCCAGATAAGCTCCCCCTTTGAAAAGGACACCCCCACGAGCGGCGGCGGCGATCGCACTGAGCACACTGGCTGGCGTGCTGATGATCAAGGCGCAAGGGCTGGCAACTACCAGCAGCGTCATTGCCCGATAGAGCGTGGCGCTAAACAATTCGTGACCAAAGAGCACCGGCACAATGATCGCCAATAAGGTGGCGCTGATCACCGCGTACGTATAGGGCTGGCTAAAGCGATCGATAAACTGTTGCGCTGGCGTCGAGTTCTGGCGCGCTTCTTCCACCAGGTTGATGATCTTACTCAGCGTGCTTTCTGACGCCGGTTTACTCACTTCGATTTCTAGCGCCCCGCTGCCATTAATCGACCCCGCATAGACCAGATCGGCCGGGGTTTTGTGAATAGGAATGCTTTCCCCGGTAATTGGACTTTGATCAACGGTGCTATCCCCCTGAACCACGACCCCATCGACCGGCAAGCGCTCCCCAGGATGCACCAGGACAATATCGCCAATTTTCAATTGCTCCACCGGTAATGTGATTTCTTCGCTATCACGTCGGACGCGAGCTGTATCTGGCCGTAACACGGCCAATGCTTCAATCGCCTTGCGCGTGCGCTCCATTGCAAAATGTTCGAGTGCGCCACTCAACGTAAACAGAAGGAGTAAAAGCGCCCCTTCTTTCCAGTCACCAATCGCTGCCGCGCCTAAGGCCGCCGTAATCATCAGAAAATCGATGTCTAGTTTACCCGCTTTGGCTTGTTGAACCGCACCCATCAGGCCCGAATAGCCACCTGCGGCAAAGGCGATCACCGCTGCCACAGTAATGGCTCCGGTTGATAAATAGCCATTCCTGCCGCCTAGCCAGCCAATCAACAGGGCGAGCAGAGTGATGATGGCTAGAATTAGCTCAAGATTAGAACGCCAAAGCGTAAAGATTTTAGCGCTGCCCGCCGTTTGTTTTAACGACGCGATTGGAAAAGCCTGATTCACAGATTGTGTCGTCATGCTTGATTCCCTCCTTCCTCTCTAGGCTGATGGCTCCATTGTTGCCGGATCTCAGCTTTGCGTTGTTCTTGACAGGTTTGACAAAAGCCAAGCACATCGATTTTCGTGGCGACCGGCTGAAACCCCATCTCTGTCCTTACTCTAGCTTGCAGATCGCCGGTTGCCCACTCGTCCCCGCGTGCGCCATCCACATAATCGAAGATTTGGTGGCAACGGAGACAGATTAAATTGATATGGGGCGTCCCATTTGTGTCGTAATGTTTATGATCTTCACCGAAATTAATTTCGACAATGGCCCCCAGGCTTTGTAACGTATTTAGTGTGTTGTAGACTGTAGCCCGACTGATCTCTGGATATTGACTGGAAATGTCGGCAAAAACCTGATAAGGCGTTGGGTGTTGGTCGGTAGTTGATAGATAGTCACAGATGGCACGCCGTTGCGGTGTGATGCGGTGGCCCGCTTGTTGCAGTGCTTTGATAAAGAGATCCAGTTTTGCCATAATATTCCCTTAAAGTAATCAAACAAATTAGAACCATTCTAAATATATGGATATTATAAAGAAAGAAATATAAGTTGTCAATTCCTATTTAGATTGGTTCTAGATAAGAATGAAATATAAAGGGAGTAGCCTATGTACGAATCAACTGACTTTGAAGTCTGTTCAGTTCGTTCATGGCTAAAATTTTAGCCAACAAAAGGGCTACGATTAGCGGCGCGCAAGCAATAGAATGGTGATAGTGGGCTTTGACAGACCTTGTGAAGTTTGGTACAATCATAGGTACTGGAGCCATATGCAAAAAATGACCTCGCCAAGCTGGATTTTGAGTATTGTGACACTGCTCAGTGTCATTCTTTGGCTTTTTTTCAGTTACGTGCCCACTAGCCTGATTAGCTTGCCTGCCATGACCATGTTTGGAAAAGGATCAGGCGTGCGTTTCCAAATAGCTGCGCTCGCCTGTTTAGCACTCTTTGTGCTGATCCAGTTAATGGTAGTTGGCTCAACCGTACGTATGTTACGCCGACCGCAGCATGGCGCAGACGGGAGCGATGGAGCGGCCAATCATGAGCTAGGCAATTTTAAACTTAATTTTTGGTCTGAGGTTTTCTGGACCGTTTTGCCGCTCTTAATGACCCTTGGGCTTGCCTTCGCCAGTTATCAAGTATGGGCAAGTCTGCGATTTTCCTAGCTGCACACAACAGGCGGATCGTTGCATGCACGTTTTTCGCCAAAGTTGTATAATGTATAAAAGCGCTTGTTGTTCGTTATAGAACAAAAGATAGAGGAGCATTAAACCGTATGCCTAAGACATCTACCCACCCGCGCCACTTCATTATTGTTGGGGTGCTGGTTGCGATTGTAACCGTGCTTTTGTATTTTGTATTGGCGCGTGTCTTGCCCATGCCCGTGCAGGCCAGTATCGAAGCGCTAACGATTGACTGGCTTTTTGGGTTGCACATGATGGTGCTTTCCTTCCTGTTCGCGTTAATCATCGTCCTGATGGTCTATTCGATTGTCGTTTTTCGCCGGCGTGAAGGCGATGATTCTGATGGTGAACATATTGAGGGTAGCACAACAATCGAAATCGCTTGGACTGTGATTCCGTTGATTCTGGTGGTAATCTTTGCCTTTATTGGCTTCAAGACGCTCCAAGATATCACACGTCAAGAACCAAACGAAGTCGTGATCAAAGCGCATGCCCAACAATGGCAATGGCAGTTTGAGTATGCCGGCGGCGTGATCAGTGACACCTTAATGTTGCCGGTGAATCAACGGGTCCATATTGACCTGGATTCTAAGGATGTGATTCACTCGTTTTTTGTGGCGGAATTTCGCGTCAAGCAGGATGCTGTGCCTGGTCTGGCGACTCACCTGGATTTTACGCCGATTATGACGAGTGAAGAATACCTGTTAACTGCGAAACAGGGCGAACAGATGAAGGTGCGTTGCTCAGAATTATGTGGTTTGAGCCACTGGAGTATGATGGCGCCGGTGCGGGTAGTGACCGACGATAAATTTACGGCGTGGCTACATCGAGAGATGGTTAAAGTGAATCCGGCCTTGACGAAGGCCGATTTAAGTAAGACCAGCAATTGAGAGGAGAGGGTTCTATGTCTTTGATGAAATTAGGGCTCGTGCGCGGTCTGATCGGTGAGGCTGTAGGCGCATTCGCCGGTATTGTTGTCGTTATGCTCATTCGCGCCCTGGCCGGTTATGAAAGTGCCTACAGCGTTGAGCCATGTTGGGTGATTGGCTTGCTTTCCGGCGCGATCGGATTTATGATCGGCGTGGGCGCGCTCACCGATTGGTCCAAGTGGTGGGTTGGTCAAGCGACGCCGATGCGTCACGGTCCGCCGCCAGGACAGCCGGCGTGGGCGCGCTACTTTAGTGTGGATTACAACCACAAGGTCATCGGTATCCAGTATGGCGTCACTGGCTTCATCATGTTGATGATCGGCGGTGGTTTTGCCTTACTTTTCCGCACCGAACTGGCACGGTCTGGCCTGCAATTTTTGCAGCCAGCGACGTATAACACCATTATGAGTATGCATGGCTGGGCGGCGCTCTTTAGCATTTTGATTGGCGTCGGCGGCATGGCGAACTATATCGTCCCGTTGATGTTGGGGGCCGAGGATATGGCTTTTCCTCGCCTGAATGCTTTTGCCTACTGGATCAACGTGCCAGCCATTATCAGCTTGTTGGGCAGCACCTACTATGGATGGGACGGCGGTTGGACCGTTTACCCGCCGTTGAGTCTGCGTGGCGGCGCCGGCTACCAGTTTGTTTTTATTGCGATTTTCTTGCTCGGTTTCTCGTCCATTTTGGGTTCGCTGAACATCATCGCGACGATTATCCGCATGCGCCCGCCGGGCATGAGCTTGTTTCGCATGCCGATCTTCTGTTGGGCTGTCATGGCGACCAGCTTCTTACAGTTGACAGCTACGCAGTTTATTGCGCAAGCCTTTTTGATGCTTTCCGTGAGCCGCGCGTTGGGCATGGGCTTCTTTGACCCGGCTAAAGGTGGGGATCCGATTCTCTTCCAGCACCTCTTCTGGTTCTATTCGCACCCGGCGGTGTACGTCTTCGTCCTACCTGGGCTGGGGATTATCAGCGAGATCCTACCCGTCTTTTGCCGCAAGCCGCTCTTTGGCTATCGCTGGGTGGCGCTTTCGAGCGTGGGCATTGCATTGGTTGGTTTTATCGTTTGGGGCCACCACATGTTCACCTCTGGCTACGCACCCTATCTGCGGGTTTGGTTCATGATCTCCACCCTGTTGGTTGCGGTGCCTACCGGTGTTAAGTTCTTTAGCTGGATGGGTACGATGTGGGGTGGCAAACTAACCTTCCCCACACCGATGCTATTCGTATTAGGGGCAATTTCGGTCTTCTTGCTAGGCGGTTTGAGCGGACCTGTGCTGGCAACGGTGGCTTCTGACCAGCCATTGCAAGATAGCTACTTTGTACTTGGTCATTTTCACGCGACGATTTTCGGTGGTTTCGTCTTTCCTTTCTTCGCCGCCATCTATTACTGGTATCCAAAAATTACCGGGCGCATGTATAACGAAGCGATGGGGAAAATTCATTTCTGGATTATGACCCCCGCCTTCTGGGTGATGAGTCTTGGGCAGATGACGGCTGGCACCATGGGTATGCGTCGTCGTATCGCCGACTATGAACAAGGGCTGGCTGGTATGGTCAATCCGCACTTGGGCACCATTGAAGTTGTTCATATGGCAATTACGCTGGCGGCCTTCTGTATTGCGTTCGGCGTACTGTTGATGATCTACAATCTTTTTCACAGCGCAGAGATGGGCAAAGTCGCGGGCAGCAACCCCTGGCGTTCACGCTCGCCAGAATGGCAGATTCCTTCGCCCATTCCAGAGCACAGCTATGCTCGCCCCATTACCGTTGTGGGTGAACCGTATGACTATGGCTTGCCTGGTTCGTATGTGACGATGTCTGGTGCAGCAGCCGGCGATGATTAATTATTCATGGTGAGTGCCTGATTTTTGATGAGTCGGCAGACAGCGCATGAAGAATCAGGCACTCACCATGAACCATTACCTATGAGGTTGGAGGAGTTACCATGAATGGAAAACGAGCTGCTGCCTACCGGTTGAGCGCAACAGTGGCGCTGGTTTTGGCAGTGCTAACTGGCATCGAATATTTTGTTTCGCAAGATTTACCGAGCACTGTGCTGCTCTTGTTATTGGGTCTATTCAAGGCCGTCATCGTTGTCAATTATTTTATGCATATCTCACGCCTCTGGCGTCAAGAAGGGAGCCACTAAACGATGAGTGCAGTTACTTCCGCCGTTTCTGTCGCACATGCCACCCATGATGCTTCTCATGATGCCTACGGCGATCACGACGATAATTACGCCGTTGCCTGGCGTCATAATCGTTTGGGCTTGTGGCTTTTCTTTTTGTCCGAGGCATTTTTGTTCGGCGGCTTGCTGGCAACACGTTTCTATTTATGGCAAGAAAATGGCGTCACAACGCGCCCGCCGCTCAATCAGTTGGTGGGTTTGGTTGTTACCGTTGTCTTGTTGATCAGCAGCTTCTCCATGAACCTGTCTGAGACCGGCTTGGAGCATGGCGATCGTAAATTGTTCCTGCGCGGCTTAGTCGTCACGGCCGTTCTGGGCTTAATTTTTCTCTTTGGCGTCATGATCTTCGAATGGGGTCTGTTCCCATCGATTCATACGACAGAGCTATCACCTTCCAAAGATATTTATGGCACCGTCGTCTTTGCGATGACCGGCATGCACGCCATCCATGTGATCAGTGGTTTGGTCTTTATTGCCCTCGTCTGGAACCTGGGCCGCAAAGGCAACTTTTCTCCAGAGCGGCATTGGGGCGTAGAGGCGTGCGCCATTTACTGGCACTATGTGGACTTGGTCTGGATTTTCTTTTATCCGGCCATCTATTTGATCGGCAAGGCTATCCACCACTGAAAGATGACATGACGAGAAAGAGGGGATGACAACGCACGTTTTAGTTTGTCATCCCGCTAGTTTGTCATCTTCAACCGTGGAAACCGCGCCAAGCGGGTGAATTATGGTTCCATTGGTCAGGGCGCTTTTATCAACGTGGGAATGGCGACCCGAAATAATCGTGGTCCTGGTGTTGCTAGGAACACTGTATTGCACTGGTTGGCGTCGCCTACGAAGCCGTAGTCAACAACCGAAATTAGCAACCAAACGACGGCTGGCAGCCTATATGAGTGGTCTGGCGATTCTAACGATTTCTCTGATTTCGCCAATTGACCTCTTAGGCAGCCAGTTGTTTTTTATGCATATGATCCAACATATGCTGATGATGATGGTGGCCGCGCCCCTGATGTGGTTGGGCGAGCCTTTCCCGATTGGTCTGTGGGGCTTTCCCGTAAAATTACGGCAACTGATTGGCAAAGGGTTTGCCCGTGAGTCTAGCTTTCGGCATCTGCTCGTGTCTGCTACCGGACCTGGTATTGCCTGGTTTGCCTTTATTTGTGTCTTCGTTGGCTGGCACGATCCAAACGCCTATAATATGGCGCAAGGCCACGGCTGGGTTCACAATACAGAGCATATCAGCTTTTTCGTTGGCTCATTATTGTTTTGGTGGCATATTATTGGGGCTGGGCCACGCCTACATGGCCGCGTGTCGGTGTGGGCAAGGCTGGCGATGTTGATCGGGATGATCCCGGTCAACATGATTGCGGGGATCGTGATCGCAACGGCAAGCGAAGTGATCTATACCTATTACAACACGGTACCCCACATTTGGGGCTTCACCGCGCTGGAAGATCAGTCGATCGGCGGCGTGCTGATGTGGGTAAATGGCAGCGAGATGGTGGTGTGGGCCGTTGTATTTTTGTTGGCTGGTTTTTCGCGGGATGAAGATCGGCTGCATCCGCGGCTTGTGCCGACCTGGGACAACGAAGAAAAAATGATAGCGCCAGGGTTAGAGCATCGGATTATACAGAATAAATGGCAAAAGTTAGCTGCATCCAAGGCAAAATCGTCCGACATTTCTTGAAGCGTGGCCTGCTGACACCGCCAAGTCTGTTTTATCAAAAAAACAGAGTAAGCTTACTGTTGCTCTGCTGGGCACTTACAGTGGTTATGTTATTGCTCGTTGGTTTTTCGACGGTGGCACACGCCCATTCCAGTGGCCCGCCACGGCTGGCCGATGTGGCGGCAGGTCCCTATCGTGTCTTCGTATGGACGCAACCGGAACCTTTACGCGTCGGTGATGCGCATATCTCGATGTTGGTTACGCACACAACGCAGCCGGTGAATGATGCCCACGTACAGATGCGCTTCGAACCAGTCGGCCAGGCCGGCCAGGCGATTGTGGTCACGGCCAGTGCCCAGGATTTTTTAAGCAATATATATTATGAAGCGGACGTGCAGTTACCGTCTACTGGCAACTGGCGTGCTACAATTAGAATTGATGGTGCGCCGGGCCAGGGCAGCGTCGAATTTGAAAGTGCTGTGTTAGAAAAACGGACGTTGAACTGGCCCGTGGTCGGTGGCGCTGCAGCTGTGTTCGTGTTTTTACTTGGTTTGATCGGTGTTTGGTCGCGCATGCAGACGAAGAAAGCATCACCCGTAACCGCGGCGAATGCCCATCGTGCGCTGCGCACGGAGATAAAACGATGAATAGGGTAAAGGAACAGCTTCAGGCTGTCGTGAAATTGTTCAACCGTGAATGGTGGTGGAAGACACTGATCGTTATTCTTGGTGTGATCATCCTAGCGCGTTTGGGTTTGTGGCAAATGCATCGGCGTGACTATAAACGCGAACTCAACTATATGATGGCTGATCGCTGGCAGATGGCGCCATTTGATGTTAACCACGCGCCATTACCCAATGATTTGATTGATTTGCAATATCGGCATATTCAGGCGAGTGGTAAATTTGATTATGCGCACCAGATTTTGTTAAAAAATGATACACGCGGCGAAGCCCCTGGCGTTAGTGTCATTACGCCGCTGGTATTGGACGACAAGCGGGCAATCTTAGTGGCGCGTGGCTGGATTCCGTTTGACCAAACCGCGCCGGATAAATTAGCGCAGTTCAATGAAGCGACTAATACACCAGTGATTGGGCTACTTAAAGAATCACAGACATTGGCCGGTGGCGATGTGTCCACGGTTAGCGTGAATACGCCGCAGAAAGAATGGTGGCGTGTTGATATTGGCGCGATTCAGCAGCAAATGCCCTATACCTTGTTGCCAGCTTTTATTGCCATGTTGCCGGAGCCGGGGCGTACACTTGATGCTTTGCCCATGCGCGCTGCGGAACCCGCACCGTTCGATGAGCTTGAACACTCGGGCTACGCCTATCAATGGTTTACCTTTGGGGCGATTTTGGCTTTTGGCTATCTCCAATTGATCGTGCAGCAAGGGCGCAAAGCAAAGCGCTTACAGGCTGAAACCGCGCAGCAATCAGCGCCAACTGGCAATCGCGAGCATGAGCAGCTTGATCTGCCTGCCGTCTCCCACAATGTATAAAAGTGGCGTGTTATGGTTAGGAAATTTCGACAAACTCTGGCTGAAATTGACCATACCGCACCCTTAGATTTTGCATAAAGTTATTGGAGAGTTTGAATGCAACTTCAACGTTCCTTGATAAAAACCAACGTTCCACTAAATCAACCGCGCATAGACGCGCCCAGTCAAGTGCAGCCTACGTTGCGCGACTATATTGCGCTGACGAAACCGACGATCATTTCACTTTTGCTCGTCATCACTTTAGTGCCCATGTTTTTGGCCGGACGGACAGCGCCCAGCCCACTTCTGATCCTATGGACTATGTTAGGGGGCTTCCTGGCCGCCGGCGGTGCGAATGCTATTAACCAATACATTGATCGAGACATCGATCATGTGATGCCGCGCACGCGTAAGCGACCCTTGCCGGGTGGCCGCATGAGCCCTACGCAGGTGCTGTTTTTTGGGCTTGGGCTAAGCGTGCTTAGCTTTGTACAGCTGTGGCTCACCGTGAATTTGTTGACGGCGTTGTTGGCTTGCAGCGGGATTGTTTACTATGTTTTGATCTATACGATGCTGCTCAAACGCAGTAGCACGCAAAATATTGTGATCGGCGGCGCCGCGGGCGCCATTCCACCTTTGGTCGGCTGGGCGGCGGTGAGCAACGAACTTTCCTTGCTCCCAATCTTTATGTTCTTAATCGTGTTTTATTGGACGCCCCCGCATTTTTGGGCGATCGCGTTGATGCGCCAAAAGGAATATGGTGCGGCTGGCGTCCCTATGCTACCCGTTGTCGCGGGTGCGCGTGAGACCCACTATCAAATGGTGCTTTATAGCGCTTTGTTGCTGCTTATCTGTATGGCACCGGTTTTCTTAGGTCTGCTGGGGCCGATATACCTGATCCTGGCTTTGATTTTAAATGGAATTTTTCTCGGCGAAACAATTGCTATCTGGCGGCAACCGACCACTGCGAATATTTGGCGGTTGTACAAGTTCAGTTTGCTCTATCTAGCTTTGCTCTTTTTGGCGATGGGCGTTGATCACCTTTTCTACCATGTGCCACCCGCTGTGTTTGATCTTCACTGGCATTTGCCGTTCTAGGCAGCAAACGGCCAGTCGATAACGACCTATCATCCAAAAACAGCGGAGCCACAATTGGCTCCGCTGTTTTTGGATGATGTAAAGTAAACGCTGACCTCTCCCCCCGCCCTCCCGTTCAGCTGCGGTTCGACAAGCGCACCGCACGGGGCCTGAGCGTTCGACGACTCGACTGAGCTCGCCGAAGTCTGAGCTCACGCCGAAGTCTGGCCGAAGGCCCCGTCGCAGCCTGCTGGGCGAGAACTAATTCGGCTCGTTCCGCACGCTCTGCGTCCTCCTAGGTTGTGGGCACCACTCGACGCGGAGCGTCAGGGCTGCGTTCCCACGCGCCCGGAGGGCACCCGGCGTGCGGAACGAGCGAGCCGCCCTTACACTCTATTAGCCCTTACACTGTATAAATAGTGGGGTCAAGCGTTAACTATTAATAATTAATTATTTGTCCGCGCTCTACTTTGTCGTCCACACCGGCTCTGGATGAATCTCCGGCTCTGGACGTGAACCAGCATCGGCGCGCCCGCTACCTTCCAGGCGACTGATGGCCTTTACGGTCATATCGTGATCGCACAGAAGCTGGCAGGAAAGGCGCACGCCGGTTAAGCCTTTCTCGGCCAGTTTTTGTTTTTCGGCCTCGGTCATTGTGTTCGGTTCGCCAGCAACGAATTCGACGCGACAAGTGGTGCACTTGCAGTTGCCACCGCACGCATGCAACTGATCAACGCCTGCTTCATCGATCAGCGCCAGCACCAGGCGTTTACCTTCGGCTACATCAAACGTGCCATAACCTTCAACGGTCAACTTGGACATGGTGTAAAACTCCTTATACGTCTGCAATGGATATATAAAATTTTGTTAGCAAAATGGCTTAGAGAATTGTATGATACATTATAAAATGCAAAAGTAACGATTCAGGAACCCCACCCGCTCCCCCAGGACTTACCCTTACCCACAAGTCGGGGAGGGGTGAAAAACAAGATAAGCGGTGGAGATGTCAGCAAGGCGCTGCCAGCTGCGCCAGATGACGGTGACACCTGGGTCGCCATCGTTTTTTCGAGCGAGAAAGCCACCGAGTT
>JBBREZ010000028.1:0-25584 GCA_038225095.1 Caldilineales bacterium | reverse complement strand
TGTCATCGCCATCTTGCTCATACCAACCATACTGGCCGGTCGGCGCGGTCGGCATAAAATCAATCAAGCCTTAGGGTACGTCGTCAACGGCGTGATTACCGTGGCGATGGTGGGCTCACTTGCCTTGTTGGTGCGTGCTTTGCCAGCCCACCGCGAGACACCCTCCGAGTTATTATTTTCCGCGGGCGCCTTATGGATCACCAATATTCTGGTCTTTGCCTTGTGGTATTGGCGACTGGATGCCGGTGGCCCTAACCACCGCGATTCGCGGCCAGGCCATCAGCAAGGAGCCTTCTTATTTCCCCAGATGACGAGCGATGAAGCAAAAACGGCAAGCGGGCGGCCCATGTGGTCACCCAATTTTATCGATTATCTGTTTCTCGCCTTTAATACCAGTACGGCCCTATCGCCGACCGATGTGCCTGTGCTCTCGCGCTGGGCCAAATTACTGATGATGATGCAAGCCTTAATTTCCTTGACCGTGATCGTGCTACTCGCCGCCCGCGCGGTTAACATTCTCTAAAGCAGCCACGCTCTTTATCCACTCTCTTTGTACCCTATGCCAATGATCGACTCGATTGAAATTCACCATTACCGGCTTCCGCTTGACCCGCCTTTCCAGGCCGCCTGGGACCCGCAACCGCGCGTCAGCCACACGAACACCATTGTGCGCGTGCGCGCCGGTGACTATGAGGGCGTCGGCTCGGGCGACGCGATGCTAGGGTTTGCCGGGCACGAAAGTCTTTTCCTGGGGCGCGATCCGTTTGCGATCGAACGACATGTCCAAGTGCTGGACAATTTACAATTTATGTATGGCCGCTGCTGGCCGTTGGAAATTGCCTTGTGGGATTTGATGGGCAAGATCAGCGGCCAACCGCTCTGGAAGTTACTCGGTGGACGGAACAACAAAATACCGCTCTATGCCTCGATGGGGCAACGCCGCTCCACGCCGGAGCGGGCCACGGCGGCCCGTGCGCTGCGTGACGGAGGCTTTGGCGCGCTCAAAGTGCGCTTTTACGCGCCGACCGCGCAGGAAAATCTCGAAGTCGCGCGCGCCGTCCGTGACGCGGTTGGCCCACAAATGAATATCTTGGTGGATGCCAACCAGGGCTGGCGCATGCCGTGGGATACGCGTGCGCCGTGGGATTTCAAGACGGCGCTCTATGTGGCCGATGCGCTGGCCGAACTGGATGTTTATTGGCTGGAAGAACCACTCTGGCGTACAGATTACCGGGGCATGGCGGAGTTACGCAAGCGGGCGAAGGTGCGCATTGCGGGCGGCGAGGGCAATCGGGATTACGCCGAATTTCAGGAATGTTTACACCACCATGCGCTCGACGTTTATCAGGCGGACGTAGCGTGGAGCACTGGCGTGTTGCGCGCTCGTCAACTGGCGCAAGCGGTACAAGCCGCCGGGGCGATTTATTCGCCACATACGTGGGGTGATGGGCTGGTGTTGTTGGTCAATTTGCATGTAGCCGCCGCGCTTTCCACCGCACCCTTTATCGAGTATCCTTTCGATCCGCCCGAATGGACGCCTGCGCGCCGCGATTACATTTTGCCGGCGCCGCTTGCGGCCGATGCGCAGGGTTACATCACCTTGCCGGACGCGCCGGGGTTGGGCGTCACGCTGGACTGGGCAGCGCTCGAAAAGTTGCGCATTGATACGGGGACGATGGAGCTAGAAAATTCGTGAAATCGCTCAAAATCACCTCATGTCAGGCGCCTAACCTGGAGGTTGTCTGTTGCGCCATTGCCGATTATATTGGCGCGCATTTACAGCTACCCCAGCAGGTGCAAATCGAATTTGTCAATGATATCGCTTGGCAGGAGCGTTTTCGACAGTTGGACGCTGGGCACATTCATGTGGCTTGGATTTGTGGTGCCCATTATGTGCGCCGTATCGACAAAATGTGTACAGGCAAAGCAGAAAGTAACATCGAATTGCTGGCGGCGCCAGTCTGGCAAAGTGAGCGTTACCAGGATCGACCGGTTTATTTCTCCGACATTGTGGTGCATCAGGCAAGCTTTTTTCGCAGCTTTGCTGATCTGCATGGGGCAACCTGGGCCTATAATGAACCAGGGTCGCTTTCCGGCTACGAAGTTATGCGCTACTATTTGAACACGCTTGGTAAACCGTTAAATTTTTTCGGCAAGTTGATTGAATCAGGTGCACACCAGCAATCGTTGCAAATGATTCTGGCGCGCCAGGCCGATGTTGCTGCCATTGACAGCACTATGCTAGAACAAGAATTGAGCACCTATCCCGCTATTGCCAGCCAAATTCGCACGATTGATGTCATTGGCCCGAATCCCATGCCGCCGTGGGTCATTGCGTTGAATGTACCGGCAGAAATCCGTAGCGCCATGCGTTCGCTGCTGACAACGATGCACGAAGAAATTGTTGGCCGCGCGATCTTAGCCCAAGTATCAATTGTCCGTTTTGCCCCCATGACGGACTCAGACTATGACCCCGTGCGCACAATGCTACGGATGGCGGCCGCCATTCCATAAGGCTATTGCAAATCAATCACGATCCAGGGATCGAGACCTTCGGCAGAGCGTTCGACTGAGCTCACGCCGAACGCTCTGCCGAAGACCGCCGAACGTCCGGTCAAGCGGGTGCCCTCTGGGCGCGATGGCAATTTTGAAAGCGGCCCAGCCTCTATCCTGATTGATTTGGCATGACCTAAGCGGAAAATCAAGCGTAAAGTTACCTAATCGTCGCCGTAACGACTCAGGTGGAGCGTTACGCCAGGTAGACGCCCATCAGTAGATGGGACGTAAACACGTAGCATGCCCTGTCTACTGTTTACCTGTCTACACGAGGGCTGAGTCGTTACTCATTGCCAATCGCAGGCGATCCTTCCGCTGCTGCACCAACCACCACCCTGGGTTTTGCTTGCTGGATCACCGGCTCGAACGTGCGCAGTGTCTCCACCGGGATATGACAGAAGATCCGATGTCCATTACCTGCTTCCTGCCACGGGGGAAGCTCGGTTGCGCAGATTTTGCCGTTATCGGGGAGGAGTTGACGGCGCGGGCAACGGGTGTGGAAACGGCAGCCGCTTGGTGGGTTAAGGGCACTGGGTACGGTCCCTTCCAGCCGAATGCGCTTTGGCTGCGCCGTGGGATCTGGGATGGGCACAGCAGAGAGCAACGCCTCGGTGTACGGGTGATAGGGTGGCGCATAGATCGCTTCGGCAGGGCCGATTTCCATGATCTGCCCCAGATACATCACTGCAATGTCGTCACAGAAAAAACGCACCACGCTCAAATCATGCGCGATAAAGAGCATCGTGGTGCCGAATTCCTGTTGCACTTCTAAAAGCAAATTCAGAATTGCGGCCTGCACCGATACATCAAGCGCGCTGACCGGCTCGTCACAAAGAATCAAATCGGGGCGGCTGGCCAGGGCGCGCGCGATGCCAACGCGCTGCTTTTCGCCGCCACTCAATTGGCGCGGCAGGCGATCAAAATAATTTTCGCTCAGACGCATCTTGTGCAATAAATTCATCACTTCGCTGCGCACCTGATCTTTAGGCACAGTGCCAAACCGCTGCATTGGCCGAGCGATCTGCTGACCAACGGTGTAAGACGGATTCATCGTGGCATCAGGATTCTGGAAGACCATTTGCAGTTCCTGAATTAACTGCACATTGCGTGTGTTCAAATCGCCGGTGATATCAAAACCCATAAAGTCAGCCTTGCCACTCGTACTGTCTTCCAGGCCGATAATCGTTTTGACCAGCGTACTCTTACCGCAACCAGATTCGCCAACAATGCCCAGGGTGCTGCCTTTTGCCACCGTAAAACTGGCATTTTCCACGGCGCGCACTTGGCGTTTTTCGCCAAAACCCAGCACATCGGTCAATGAACTGCCTTGCACGGGATAATACTTTTTCAACGCCTGCACAGTAAGAATTGGTGCGCCAGTCGGACGCGGCTGGTTCAATTGCGGCAGGGCCAAATCCGCCGGCGGTGTCCACAGCGCGGGGTCAATCTCCTCAGCAAAGTGACAGCGCACCCAGGCGCCATTGTCTAAAGGTCGCAAGAGGGGCCGTTCCGCGTGGCAACGGTCACGGACATAGTCACAGCGCGGTGAAAAGACACAACCGGCGGGGCGCTGGTTGGGCGGTGGCACGCGGCCAGGAATCGGATAAAGCACACTGCCCGCTTTGTCGGTGCCCAGTTTGGGGAGCGCCCGCAAGAGGCCCTGCGTGTACGGGTGTTGCGGCTGCTGGAAAAGTTCGTTCACGCTGGCGCGTTCGATGATTTCGCCCGCATACATCACGCCCACTTGATTGCAGACCCGTGCGACAACACCCAAATTGTGGCTGATAAAGATGATAGCGGTGTCAAAATCACGGCGCAACTCGGCCACCAAATCGAGCACCGCGGCTTCGACCGTCACATCCAGCGCCGTGGTCGGCTCGTCCATAATCAGCAAGGCCGGATTATTGAGCAACGCCATCGCAATCACCACTCGTTGCTGCTGGCCGCCGGAAATCTGATGCGGATAACGGCGCATAACGTTGGCTGGGTCGGGCATATAGACGCGTTCCAACATTTGTAGACAACGATCTTGGGCTTCGGCGTTGCCCATTTGACGATGAACAGAGAGCACTTCGGTCATCTGCTCGCCTAAACGCATGGATGGGTTGAGCGCCTGCATCGGGTCTTGGTAGACCATCGCGATCTGGTTGCCGCGCAGTTGACGCAGGGCTTCACCCTGCTTGCCAACCAACTCCTGCCCCATAAACTGGATGCTGCCGCGTTTCACATAGCCGTTATTGCCCAAGAAATTGACGATGGACCAGGCCACCGTGCTCTTGCCGCAGCCGGATTCGCCGACAATGCCGAGCGATTCGCCGCGGTGAATTTCAAAGGTAACATTCTGGACGGCTTCCACTTCGCCGCCCCGGACTTTATACGCGACGGCCAGGTCTTCGACTTTGAGGACAGGCGAGAAGTTGCGCTCGACTAAGGTCATTTTGGTTATCATCCTTGCTTACTGATGTCACGCAATATTACTGTAGGATGGGTCAGCCGCAGCACGATCATGGGTTGAAAGCTCAGATAGAGCGGCTGACCCATCCTACACCACTCGTCTTGGTGTAATTCCGCCCAAGCCAATACTAACCGTAACTGCGTCTAGGGAGTTCGCCCGCAATTAATTGGGGGGATCAATCGCAAAGCTGGCATCATAGTCTCCATACGACGCATGAAAATGCGGTTCATGATGACGCGCGCTACGCTCAAAATAGATATAAATCGAGACGCCATAAAATCGAGAAATCTCAGGCAAATTTGGTTCCTATACCAAAGTCAGAACGGAAAGCGGAGTTTTGACTTTACCCTAACCCTCCCAGCAGGGAGGGAACCGTTCCGGGCAGACGAAGCATCAGTTCCTCCCCAGCAGGGGGAGGTAGGTGGGGGTCTGGGTACGGAAGCAGTCAAAACTCCGCTTTTCAAATTGACTTCAGTATAATAATGACAGCTTGCTTACTTTTGATAGCGCGTGATCTCTTCGCGCAGGCCATCCGCCACGAGGTTCAGGCCGATCACGAGTGAAGCAATCGCCGCCGCCGGCCAAATCACAGCCCACTGGTTCACGAAAATGTTACGGCGCGCCTCGTTGACCATACTGCCCCAATCCGGGTCGGGCGGGGGTAGACCGATACCTAAGAAGCCGAGAGTGCCAATCGCAAAGATGGCATAACCAATCCGCAACATGGCATCGACGAGCAGCGGGCCCATCGCATTGGGTAGAATTTCGCGAAACATGATGTAGACGGCGCTTTCACCACGTGTCTGTGCGGCGCGCACGTAGTCGCGCGTTTTCAGATCGAAGGTCATACTGCGCACTAGGCGCGCCATACCCGGCGTACCGGTCAGCGTGATCGCCAAGATCACGACCAGATCGCCCTGGCCAAACGCTTTTACGATGACCAGGTAGAACACGATCACAGGGAAAGCGACCAGGGCATCGAGCGCCTGCATGATAATCTGATCCCACCAACCGCCGCGATAGCCGGCGTTTAAACCTAGAATTGCGCCAAACAAGATCGCGCCAAAAACACCCCAAAGCGCCACCCCACCTGGAATAATGCCACCAGGCAAGCGGGTTTTGAGCAAAATTACCTGGGTGCCCTGCATGAGCCGCGAAAGAATATCGCGGCCCAAATAGTCACTGCCCAGCCAGTTGACCAAGTTCGGCGGCAAATTTTTCGCAAAGGCGTTGGCATTAGGTGGATAGGGTGTCCAGAAGAGCGAGACGAAACCTACGAGTAGCCAGAAAACAACAATCGTCAGCCCTACCGTGGCTACGCGCGAATCGAAAATGATGGAGCTGCTTTTCCAGAAATTCGACCAGCGAGTTGGCTTTGCGAAGTGACCCGCGGTTGGTTGTGCTATAGCCATTGAATAAACTCCTGAGGTTTAGCCTGCCACTTCTAATTTGATTTCCTGAAGGATGGCTGATACTTCATCTTGTGAATCGAGGTGATGCGCCAATCCTTCAGCAGTCCTATCCAGCACACGTTCAGAAAATGCTTTTGCCAAGTCCTGACGCAAACCTTGACCGATATAGAGCTTGAGCAAAGCTTCCAATGACATATCCTGTTCAGTCGCAATTTTCCTAAGTGAGGTTAATGGTTCAAGCGGAATATTGAGCGAAACTGTTTCCGTTATGCGTTTGCGAAAGCGTAGATCAAGCTCTTTTTCATCAGAGTTCTGCATATTGCTGCCTTTCAACACGGGTAGCGGGGCGGTCAGAAATGATGCGCATTTACTGATTCACCCAATTCTCCACTTTTAACCCTGGCACTCGATTAAATTCTCGTGTATTGTTGGTTACGAGCGTCACATCCAAACTTAGCGCATGGGCAGCAATCAAATAATCAAACGAGCCAATAGGGGTGCCTCCTCGCTCAAGTTGGGTGCGAATTTTGCCGTATAATTCTGCAGCCTGCATATCAAAATTTACAACCACCAGCGACAGTAACAAATGCTCCAGAGCATGCTGATTCTGTGCCGGATAGTCGCTTCTTTGCACGCCAAATTGCAGTTCGGCAACGGTAAGCGTCGACACGCCTACGGCGCCAGTTTGGAAGGTTAAAAATTTATGAATAACTTCAACTGGTCTTTGTTTAATTAAATAGATGCAAATATTTGTGTCAAGCAGATAATTCATTTAAACAATTCGTCTAGGGCTGGGCGCTCCTGTTGCTCCGGTTGCAGGCGACCCTCTGCCATAAAGTCATCGGTAAACATTTCTAACGCCGCAAAAAATGATTCCCACAAGTTATCATATGGCAACAATACCACAGCGTTGCCCATCTTTTTGATGTATACTCTGTCGCCTTCAAAGCGAAACTCTTTGGGCAAACGAACGGCCTGGCTCCTGCCATTTTGAAAAAGTTTAGCTGTTTCCATTGTGTCACCTTATAAATATATACTTTTTAATATATATCATCAGTATACATGATAGACAAAGGAAAATCAATCCAGCTAGGCATACCGAATGCGTGGGTTCAAGAACGTATATGCCAAATCGCCGAGCAAGCGCGTTGCCACTGCCACAACAACCGTAAACATGGCGGCCGCTTCAAGCGCATTGTAGTCGCCGAACATCGCCGCCCCATAGATATAGTTGCCCAAGCCTGGAAAGCCGAAGAGCACCTCGACCACAACGATGCCGCCAATCAACCAATTGACATGCAACATGATCACCGTAATTGGCGCCATTAACGCATTGCGCAGGGCGTGACGCATGACAACCTGGCGAAAAGGCAGACCTTTGATAATGGCGGTGCGGATATAGGGCGAATCCATCACCTCCACCATGCTGGCGCGCGTCATACGCACTACATAGCCTAGTTCAACCGCCGTAAGCGTGAGCACAGGCAAAGCGATCAGCTTCAAATTAAAAATATCGTTGTCACTTAAAAAGATCGAGGCAGCCGGCAGCCATTTGAGCCAGACCCCGAAAATCAGGATCAAGAAGATGCCGGTGACAAATTCTGGCGTGGCCGTAAAAGCCAGCCCCGTGATCGAAATCGCCCGATCAGTAAGGCGGCCGGCATTGACACCGGCAATAATGCCGAGCAACAAGGCGAGCGGCATCACCACAATAAAAGCGGTTGCCGCTAACACCAATGTGTTACGGATACGGGAAAAAAGCGTAAAGGCGACCGGGCGGCCATATTGCAAAGACATACCTGGATCACCGCGTAAAAAACCTTTGCGCAGTGGAATGTAATCGACAGGGCCGTCACCTTCGGCGCGCATGCCCGCTTTGGTCAATTCCATCACGGCGACCGGCTTACCCTTAACCCACTCAACGACATTGTTCTTGGTATCCACCCCCCAGAAAATCTGTTGACCGTTGGCGTTACTTTTCCAAACATTGCCGGCTGGCTGTTTATCTGGAGAGCCGTCGGTTTTGCGCAAAATGGCAAACAGTTCGCCGTTATCCATCTTCCAGCGCGTCAACTGACCGTTCACATCAGCCCACCATTCAGCCTCACCAGAATTTGGGTTGGGCGCAGTCATCAACTGATAGCCCACTTGGCGTCGGGCCCGCCAGTCATTGCCAATTAACCAATCCACATAACGTTGCCAAGCCGGCGCATCCAATCCTAGTTGATTTTCATAGGAAGTCACCTGTTCTGGTGTCGCAAAAACGCCGAGCAGATTGATCACAACATTGTGCCCGGCCACTTCTAGCAGGAAAAAAAGCAGCCCCGAAACCAGCAACATCGTGATGATGGTAGAGATCACACTGCGTAGGATGAAGCGAGCCATACGTTACTCCATTTAGACGATTAGGGGATGCAGGGGCGGTTAGACAAGGGAAGGGGAGACAAGGAGAAGGGGAGACAAGGAGAAGGGGAGACAAGGAGGCGCGAGAATATCCCTATTTCCGTGTCTAGGAATTAGGGATACAGGATTAGGGATTAGAGTCAAACCCTATCTCCTTGTTTCCCTATCTCCCTATCTACAATTTACGCGTCTTTCCACACTTCGTACATTAGATCATAGCTGGTCGGATGCCCTTGTACGCCCTTAAACTCAGCGCGGGTGATATTCCAGATGTGCTTCCAATAGCTGTTGAAGATTGGGCCGCGTTCCTGCATGATATCTTCCAGTTCGCCCATAAGCGTGCGGCGCTTTTCGATATCCAGCGTCTTTTCGGCTTCTTTTAGCTTCTTGCTGAATTCATCGTCTACCCAGTGCGATTCATTCCAGGTCACCGGTTTGCCGGCGTCGTCAGCCGTATAGGCCAAGGCGAGCACCATCGTGCCCAACGGGCGGTGCGTCCAGGCGGTGATGCCCAGATCGACCTCGGTCCAGCGATTCCAATAGCCATCTGGCGCAGTAATATCCAACTCGATGTCAAAGCCGGCCGGTGCAGCCAGTTCTTTCAACGCCTGGGCAAATTCTGGCTCGTTTTCATCGTTTTTCGTTGCCAGCTTGACCTTCAATGGCAGGGTTTTACCCTTTTCTTTGGCCCACGCTTCCAACAATTTCTTGGCACCTTCGGGGTCATATTTGGGGATATCGCGTTTGGCAAAGTCAGGATAGATCGGTGCGACATGCGCATCGATCGCCAAATCGCCTTCACCAAAATAGGCCAATTCCATGATCTTCTGGCGATCCTGGCACAGTTTGAGCGCCTGGCGCACGCGATTGTCGGTCCACGGTTCCACGTCCGCACGCATGCGGCCGAGTGAAACCTGGGCGCTGCTGACCGGAAGGACATTTAACCCTTTTACATCTTTCAATGCCTTCCAATCCGCCGCGGTTGGGTTGTACATAGAATCGACCTGACCGGACTGCATAGCGGCAACGGCTGCATCATGATCAATGGAGACGTAGGTCAACTGGTCTAAATACGGCAGTTGCTCCCCTTTTGCGCTCTTGCGCCAGTAATCCTTGCGGGCCTTGAAGACGGCGCGTTCGCCTTCCTTATATTCTTGTAACGTGAAGGCGCCGGTGCCAATTGGCGACTTGATGAAGTCGCCATCAAACTTGCGGTGCAAAATGATGGCCGGATAATGGAAGAGATGTTCGGGCACGCCAATGTTGGCATCCTTCAAGTGGAGCTTGACGGTGTAATCATCCACCTTTTCAACGTTGCCAATCCCACCCAGATAACCCATCAAGCCAAGGATCGACGAGCCGACGGCCTTATTAAGCCACTGGCCAAAGGTAAACAGAACATCATCGGCAGTCATTTTATCACCGTTGTTGAAGGTGACATCTTTGCGCAGATGTAGCGTCCATTCTTTAACATCGTCACTGGCGTCCCACTTCTCTAGCAGGTAGGGGTGGGTGATGTTCTCAGCATCGGTATAGGTCAGATATTCACCTACCTGGCGGACAATGTTGGCGCCTTGCAACCAGGAAAGACGAGCGGGGTGGTCAATCTGCTGTAGTTGCATGGCGCTTGTCCACGAGCCACCGCGTTTGATGGCGCCAGTCGCGATGGCAGAGGTGGCAGCCGGTGCGGCGCTGCTGTTGGTCGCTGCCCCAGGGGCTGGCGGCGCACAGCCAGCCATGGCATAGGCGACTGTCGCCGAAGTGCCAAGCAGGGTAGCAAAGCGCAAGAATTCGCGCCGGTTGATCTTCCCCTTCCCCAGGCTGCTGGCAGCATCTAAGACAGCGGGGTGAATTCGTTGAGATTTACTCATGATCAAAAATTCTCCTTTTCAGTTTTAAGGCAATCTTTACGACACGAATGGTGAATGATGGATATAGCGTGTATACGAAAATGGGGTCACCCGCACACAGAAAGATCGACCAATTTTGTTACAACGGCGTACCAGAGGAATTGGGGTCGATAACAGCCAAGGATTAGCGATTCAATAACGTGGACAGAAGAGAGTAGAGATTTTCACTCCAATCTCCATTCTCTACTCTCCGAAATGCACGAGTTATTGAATTGTCATTCCTAAGGAAAGTAGTGCAAGGTTTGTTTGGTGATATGGGGCCGATTATAACATGATCTACTTGCATTGCGCAAAGGGTTTTACGGCTTGAGGTGCGTCTCAGGTTTTTGGCGACTTTTTCGCGGGCATGAATCCCGCTGCTGACAGGAGCAAGTGCCCTCAGGCACTAGGGTTCCTGTCGCTGAGGGCACTTGCTCCTGTCAGCGGCCAAATTCCATTTGCGCCAAAAATTGGGCATGCACCCTACGCCTTGGCATCTGTTTAATGATGATTAGCGCTATCAGTCACCATGCAAACGACGTTTTGCGATAATTTGACAACGCCTAGAGCTTCGTTTATGATTAATGTTCTACTGAAATTTCAGCCCAACATCAGTGAGGTTCGCCAACCGGCATGTTACCAACCTCGATCTTAACCACTACCTCGCGCAGGCGTGCGGTCGATGATTCGCTCAATAGCATCGCTTATCGCAGGATCAAGGACAAAATTATCGCGCTGGAACTCCCGCCCGCTTCGCTGATCGATGAAGCCTATCTGGCCGATGAACTAGGCGTCGGTTTAACGCCGGTGCGCCAGGCCCTGCGACGCTTGGCCTTGGAAAATCTGGTCGTGATCCTGCCTCGGCGCGGCACGATGGTGGCCGATTTGAATTTTTCTGATTTACAAAAAATCTTTGAAATGCGTCTTGAATTGGAGGCGCTGGCGGCCCAACTGGCTGCCATGCGCGCAACGCCCGATCAACTCAACGAAATGGCAACTTTGCTCAACGAGGCTCAAACCTTGGTTGCCAGCCAGGATAATCAGAAGTTGATTGAATTGGATCGCGCTTTGCATGCGCTGATTGCTCGCTGCGCCCACAACGAGTTTCTGGAGCAAACGCTCGATTGGCTTTACTGCCATGTGCTGCGTCTGTGGTATATCACCTTGCGCCAGATGGACGTTTTAAGTGAGGCCATGGACGAACACCGCCAAATTTTGGACGCGCTCAAAATGGGCGATGGCGAACACGCCGCCTTGATTATGCGCGCCCATGTGCGCCATTTTCAAGCGACCTTCCAGCGCACCTTTCAGCCAGAACAGCCAATGTCCGAACGGCGAGCAGTAACCCGCCTGGAGTTGGAAGATACGCAACCAGAAGATCGCCAAAACAGATTACACGCATTGATGCGCTTGCGTGACCCAATGCGTTCGCTATAAACTGGCCAACGGCCGGCAGTTGATTGACCATTCACCGATAGATAAAGAAAAGCTGCTGCGAAAATTTGGCGCTCTAAGCAGATGCCATCAAGTTTTCGGCGAGACGCTGACTGTTCGATTATCCAAAGGAGGCTTTTGAGCATGACTGATCTTCAAACTGGTGTAGCCACTGAACGGCGTCGCGAACGGCGTGATCGCCAGCGCGACGCGGCGGCGCTGCCCACCATGCAGCCGATCACCCACCACGTCCCCAAATATAATTTACTGGACGATGTCGCGCTCCAGCGCGTGCACAATGCGTCGATGCGCATTGTAAGCGAACTCGGCATTGATTTTTACGACGAAGAAGTGCGCGACGTGCTCGCTGCGCATGGGGTAAAAATTGTCGGCGAGACCGCTTATTTCACAGAAGAACAAATCTTGACGCACGTCAGCAAAACGCCGAGTGAGTTCACGCAGCAAGCGCGCAACCCGGCCAATAATGTCGTCATCGGCGGCAACCGCACGGTCTTTGCGCCGGTCTATGGCCCACCGTTTGTGCTCGATCTGGACAAGGGACGCCGCGAAGCCAAACTAGAAGACTTCCAAAACTTTGTTAAACTGACTTATATGTGTCCCTATCTGCACCACTCCGGCGGCACGGTAGTCGAGCCGACCGATGAACCAGTGCCGACGCGCCACTTAGACATGCTCTATAGTCACATTAAATATAGCGACAAAGCCTTTATGGGTTCGGTGACGGCTGGCGAAAATGCGGAAGACAGCGTGCGGATGGCCGAGATTGTCTTTGGCGAGCGCATGAAAAGCCAGGATCCGGTGCTGCTCTCCTTGATCAACGTAAGCAGTCCACGCCGTTATGATGAGCGCATGTTAGCCTGCGTCAAGGTCTATGCGAAGGCACGCCAGGCCATGCTGATCACGCCATTTTTGATGAGCGGCGCCATGTCGCCGGTGAGCGTGGCGGGCACGTTGGCGCTGCAAAACGCCGAAGCCCTGGCCGGCATCGCCCTGTGCCAGATGATCTCACCGGGAATGCCCGTCATCTATGGTTCGTTTATGACGAACATTGACTTGCAAAGCGGCGCGCCCGTCTTTGGTTCGCCGGAAAGTCAACTGGCCCTTTTTGCCGGATCGCAGATGGCAGCGCGCTACAAGTTGCCTTTTCGCACCGGTGGCACCTTCTCCAGTTCTAAAATTGAAGATGCCCAGGCTGGCTACGAATCGGTCCAGGTGATGCTGCCGGCGATTCTGGCGCAGGTCAATTTTATTTTGCATGCCGCCGGTTGGTTGGAAAATGGCCTGGTGGCTGGTTATGAAAAATTTGTGCTCGATTGTGAGTTGTTGGGCATGTACCACGTCTGGGCCAAAGGCATCGATTTTTCCGACGAAGCATTTGCCTTTGATGCCATGCAAGAAGTGGCGCCGGGTGGTCATTTCTTGGGTACACAGCATACGATGCGCCACTTCCGCACCGCTTTCTTTCGTAGCGATCTGTTCGATTATAATTCAGCCGAACAGTGGGAAATTGACGGTGCACTCGACGCGCGGCAGCGCGCCAACAAGAAATGGAAAAAGCTGCTCGCCGATTACCAGCCACCCGCGCTTGACCCGGCGATTGATCAGGCGTTGCTTGAGTTTATCAAGCAGGGCAAACGTCAGCACGGATTTGGTTAGAAGGCGGAGGAGATGTTATGCGTATTGAAGTTACCTTGACCCTACCGAATGGTTTGGTTGAACATGCCAAATATTTCGGTCAGGCGACGAAACGCAGTGTTGAAGAAGTTCTAACCGACACCCTGGAAATCTTATGGCCGACCTTGGAAGATTTACCTACCCGTGACCTGTATCCAGATATAACGAGCTTAACAGCCGAGGAAGTATTGGCACTGGCAAATATGAAAATGGATAAAAGCCAGAATCGGCGTCTTGGTCATCTCCAAGCGAAAGATAAGGAGATAGAATTAACGGAAGCAGAACGCTTCGAGTTATTAGCGCTTTTACAAATCTATCGACTCGGTCAGTTGCGCAAATCAGAAGCGCTGGCTGAAGCTGTACGCCGCGGCCTACGCAGGCCAATTAAATCATGAATCGACGAAGCGGAAATCTTCAACAGCGCGTACGCAGGCGTGCGGGCAACCGTTGCGAATATTGCCTAAGCCACCAAAATTACATCATGGGCTTTTTGCAAATCGATCATATTTGGCCAGTTGTGTTAGGTGGCGCTGATACAGAGGATAATCTTTGTCTGGCCTGCGAATTGTGCAATCAACATAAGGCCAATCCAGAAAAATAAATAACGATATAGGGATCGAGACCTTCGGCAGAGCGTTCGACTGAGCTCACGCCGAAGTCTCAGGTCGACGCCTGACAGGTGGAAAAGACCCCACCTGTCAGGTCCGTTGATAAACTCAGCCCGTATACTTATTTATTTGGAATGGCCTTATTCACGCGATGAGTTAGTGCGGCTTACCCAAAATGCTTTCCGTATTATCGGCGAACCGCATGAAGATATCATCCAACGCACCCCACCCAAGATTGGCGTTTGGGCACAATGGGAAATGATTGGCGAAAGACAGTAGGCAATGTGATGGTAGTCATAAAATTTCCTTCCTAGTGATAAGAGGTAAATTATGTTAAAAACAATTGAAGCAACAATTGATGAACACGGTGTTGTGCGCCTCTTAGAACCGATCAAGTTACCAAAGCTAAGGCGGGCGCTTGTCACGATTCTAGAAGATGAGGTTGCAGAGGCTATCAACGAGACTGCGTTGTTAAGTGAAGCAGCACTTGCCGAAGATTGGAACCGCCCAGAAGAGGATGAAGCATGGTCATACCTACAACCGGTTCAATAGTACTTGTAGCGTTTCCATTTTCCGATTTATCGCAAACAAAACTACGACCGGCCATTGTGCTGGCTTACGCACAGCGAGATGATTGGGTTCTTTGCCAGGTGACCAGTAATTCATACTCAGATCCGAAGGCGATTACGATGACACTAGCCGGTTTTTCCTCTGGCTCATTACGCGTTGCAAGCTATGCCAGACCAGGAAAGTTATTCACGGCTCATCAGAGTCTACTGACAGCCGCAGTCGGTATGCTCAAAAAGGATACTTTAATACGCATTATCGAGGCCGTAATTCATCTACTTCGCTCATAAAAAATTCTAACACTGGGAGCAACCATGACGACCGCAACCACAAGCTCAGCCGACCGCCGTGCGGCGCGCCGCCAGCGCCGAGTTGTCCCCACTTTGGGCCACATTCCCTCGCGCCCAATTCAGAATCATTGGCGTCCGCTCGAAGTGATCACGCCGGAACAGATCGAAGAGATTCACGAAGCGTCGCTGCATATTCTGGAAAATATCGGCATTGTCTTTATGGACGCCGAGTCACTTGACATCTGGGAAAAGGCGGGGGCGCGGGTTGATCACAAAAGCCAGAATGTGAAGTTTGACCGCGGCTTGATCATGGCATTGGTGGCCAAAGCACCGGCGCAATTTAACTGGCGAGCGCGCAATCCCGAACGTGACCGCATGATCGGCGGTAATTACATCACCTTCTGCTCCAACGGTGGTGTGATTTTTGCGCAGGATCTGGACAAAGGTCGCCGCCCTGGCACGCTCGAAGATTACTACAACTTTCTCAAGTTGACCCAAATTTGTCCAGTGCTCCACTTTACCGGCGATCAACTGGTGGTGCCGCATGACGTGCCCGTCAGTTTTCGCCATTTACGCCGCTCCTATGGCGCGTTGACGCTGAGTGACAAGCCGTACATGGAAGCACCGCACGGGCGCGTCATCCCCGCCGACGCGATTGAAATGGCCAACATTGTCTTTGGGGCGGATATTTCTACACTGGACGACCCCGTGCTCGGCGGCATCATCAACTCGAGCAGTCCGTTGCGTTATGATGACCGCATGCTCGGCGGCATGATCACCTATGGCCGCGCCGGGCAGGTGTTAATTGTCACACCCTTTGTGCTGGCCGGCGCGATGAGCCCGATCAGCATTGCCGCGGCGATCACACAGCAGAATGCCGAAGCGCTGGCCGGGATCGCTTTCGTGCAACTGTTACGCGCCGGTTCACCCGTATTTTATGGCGGCTTCACCTCCAACATCGACATGAAAACTGGCGGCCCCGCCTTTGGCACACCGGAAGGCGCGTGGGCCATGTCGATTGGCGCGCAACTGGCGCGCCGCTATCACTTGCCCTATCGCGGCAGCGGCAGCCTCAACACCGCCAAGACGCCCGATGCCCAAGCCGCGTATGAGACGATGTGGACCACCTGGCCGGCAATCATGTCACACACCAATTTTGTCATGCATGCGGTCGGTTGGTTGGAAGGTGGGTTGACGGTCTCGTATGAAAAGATCATCATCGACATGGAAAATTTGGCGATGTTCCAGCATTTCCTGGCCGGCATGGAGATCAGTAAAGCGACGCTGGCGCTCGATATGATCGCGGCCGTGCCACCGGGCGGACATCACTTTGGCACCTCGCACACGCAGGAACGTTACAGCACTGAGTTTTACGCCTCAATGCTGGCTGACCGCCAAAATTTTGAAGTGTGGCAACAAAACGGCGCGTTGGACACAGCACAACGGGCGAATAAAATTTGGAAGCAATTGCTAGAGGAATACGAAGCGCCGCCCATTGATCCGACGATTCAGCAGGCGCTGTTGGAATTTGTCGAGCGACGCGAGCGTGAGTTGTTGGGCGTGGAGTTGTACAGCTAGGTACATCTTATAAAAATTGAATTTGATCCAGCGGCAGATGCGGTCTACATTCGACTCAAAGAGGCGGATGTTTTCGATACAAGAGAAGCCAGTCATGGCATTTTTATTGACGTTGACGAGCAAGATGAGCCCATCGGGATAGAGATTATTAATGCATCGAAACAGTTTGGAAGCCAGGATTTGACGCTGTTTACGTTCGATATTCTTCAGACGCCTCTGAATCTAGTCTAACCTGGACGGCCAGAACCAAAAAGATTTTTACCGCAAAGAACGCAAAGTGCGCGAAGTTTTTTTAAGCCAAGCGGCTATTTCTTTGCGTTCTTCGCAACCTTGGCGGGAGAAATCTTTGTCGTTTATACAAAGATTTAGCTGGTAGATACTAATTGAGCATTGATGATGAGCTAGATTGGGATGAGCAATCTGCCTACATAATAGACAAACCAAATAAAGGTTGCACATTTGTAGAGGCACGGTATACCGTGCCCGTCCAGTTGGATTGTGCAGAGTCTATTTGGTTTGTCTATAAGTAGAAGATTGACAACAATGCCAACAATGCATACAATAGTAAAAATCTTTTAGGAGGCTACCCATTCATGGCAGTATTAAATATTCGTAATTTACCAAATGAAGTCCATGCCCGCCTGCGCGTGCGAGCAGCTAAAGCCGGGCGCAGCATGGAAGCTGAAGCGCGCGTAATTCTCATCGAAGCCTGTAAAGTTGAGCAACCGCCCCGTCCTATCACGCTCCAAACATGGGTTGATGAACTGTACGGTAACCAGAAACCGCGCAACGTGGTGGACGCCTTGTTGATCGAACGTCGCCAGGCGGCAAGCCACGAATGATCGTATTAGATGCCTCAGCTTTATTGGCTTTTCTCTTTCGTGAGCCCGGACACGAACAGGTGGCTACTGTTCTGCATGACTGTTGCATGTCCACCGTCAATCTGAGCGAAGTGGTCGGTCGCTTCGTACGCGATGGGCATCATGGTCAGGCCGTATGGGCTCGCTTGCAAGCAACGTCCATCGAATTTGTCGCCTTTACAGGCGAGCAGGCGAGCGTAGCGGCCCAATTATTACCGCATACGCAACCGTTAGGGCTGTCATTAGGGGATCGGGCTTGTTTAGCCTTGGCCTTAGATCGTGACATCCCAGCGATGACGGCCGACCGCGCCTGGGCGCAGTTGAAGATTGGCGCCATTATGCAGGTAATTCGCTGAGCAGGAAAATTATCAAAGTAAAGGATGGATGCGTCGTCGTGGTCTTAACCAACACCCCAAGCCTACTGCGTGTCGAGTACGAACAATTGTGGCTCTGCACCAACATTCAATTGTTAGAAGAGTACGAAGCACCGCCGATTGATCCGACGCTTCAGCAGGCGCTTCTGGAGTTTGTAGAGCGGCGCGAGCAGGAGTTGCTGGGTGTGGAGTTGTACTCGTAATAGGCAAGGTTACAAAGGTAGATAGGTCACGATGTTCGCTGGCTCATCACTATTGGATGCCTTGGCGAGCAATTCCAAATCTTGGACACACTGGCCGATATTCATTTTAAGTTGGTGAATGTATATGACACCAGCAAAAGGCAGATTTGCCAGTTGGCGCTTATCAGCTTCGACCAATAAATCTTCGTCTTGTGAAAATAAGACGCGCGATAGTGACGTTGCGCGAGTAAGCAGCACTGGATCTTCCGCTTCAGCGTAATGATCCTCCTGGGCAGTAAGCACATCGACATTGCGTAAGCGTAAGCCGGTAGTAATCGAACGTGGAATATGAACATCCATATAAAAGGCAACCATTAGCGTAAAAGTCCCTGAGCGCGCAGTCTCACGGCTAGCTGTGACGGTCCAGCTTGGCGGCGCATTGCTTTGGCGTATTGATAGCTGCTTTCAATCGCAGCATCTAATTCTTCTTTGCGATCCCAGTAGTAAGCAAGCGCAGAATGGATTTGCCCCATCGATAAGTATGGATATTGAAAATGGATTTCTTCTGGGCTCCAACCATGCGCCATTTGCGCCATGACAACTTCAATTACTTTTGTCTTAGTACCGGCGATGATTGGTCTACCCTGTGGGTCAAGTTGGATATATTTAAATTCTGTTAGACTTGGTGTAATTGCACCCATACGCTACCTCCTTAGCACAGTTTATGCTATCATGCTATCGACTATCTCAATCAATAGACATTATCGGAATTAACAGGATTTGGTAGACAAGTATACAGGTGACACCTATCTGTTTACCTGTATACCGTTCGGCTGAGACGTTCGACGAGCTCAGTCGAGTCGCTCACGTCGAAGCCTGTCTATCAGAGGTGATGCTTATTCCCAATAATGTCTAATGCAGAACCTTATGCTCATAAAGCTTTTACAGGCGCTCTCACGTTCAAATTTGAATAACTTGCGGATATTATACCTTAACTGTATATACAGTTCCGTATTTAAAGATCTTATAGCTGTACTACAACAATCGACCCTGACAAGCAAGTGACATTCTGTACAAATTTAGGAAGGAAAAGTCATGATTACCACAGCACGCCTGGTCATTATCGGCGCCGGCATTGTCGGCGCGAGTGCGGCCTATCATTTAACCAAACTGGGCTGGCGCGACATTTTAATCTTGGATAAAGGCAATTTGTTGGAAAATGACGGCTCGACTTCGCATGCGCCCGGCGGCGTAGTTGCCCTCAGCCACTCCAAGTTGATGACGCAGTTCGCCCAATATTCATCCGACCTTTTTAACAATTTGCAACCCTTTGCTGAAAATCGTAAGACGTGCAATGCGGTTGGTGGCCTCGAAGTGGCGATCTCTACCGCCCGCTGGCAAGATTTGAAGCGGCTACACGGTGAAGCGCAAGCCTTTCACGCCGAAGCGCATCTGCTCAGCCCGCAGGAGACCCAGGACAAGTTGCCACTGATCAATCCCAAAGCAATTGTCGGCAGTTTGTTCGTGCCCAAGAGCGCGATTGTATCCGGTTCACACGTCACCAGCGCATTGCAGCGCGACGCCGCGGCCACCGGTGGCGCGCAATTTGTGGGTGACACAGAAGTGACCGACATTGAGGTGAAAGATGGGCGCGTCGTCGCGGTCCTGACCAACAACCCAAGCATGCCGCGCGTTGAGTGCGAGCAAGTGTTGCTCTGCGCCAACATTTGGGCACCGGCGATCAGCGAAAAGATTGGCGTGAAGATTCCCCTGATGGCCTTTGAGCACCAATATGCCATCACCAAACCGCTGCCCGAACTGGCCCAGTTTAACAACCACGCCAATAAAGACTACGAAGTTGTCTACCCGACCATGCGCGAGCTAGATTCGTTCATGTATTATCGCCAACACTGGGACAGCTATGGCATCGGCAGCTACTGGCACACGCCGCGCATGGTCCACCCGCGTAACATCGGCAAGACCGCCATGCGACCTTTTACGCCCGAAGATTTCAAGGATGCCTGGCAACAAGCGCAGATTCTCGTGCCAGCCTTGCGCGGTGCCGAATTCATCAAGCAATTCAACGGCATGTTCGCCTTTTCAATTGACGGCTATCCAATCCTGGGCGAGACCGCGGTCAAAGGCTTTTGGACGGCGGTGGCCTCGTGGATCACGCATGCGGGCGGCGTGGGCAAGTCGATTGCGGAGTGGATGGCAACGGGCGCAGCCGAGTGGGACATGCGCCAATGTCATATCAACCGCTTTCATCCTTTCCAGACCACCCAAAGTTACGTGGACACGGTCTGTCTAAAAAATTACCGGGAAGTATACGAAATCATTCATCCCTCGGAGCCGATGAGCGAACCGCGCAATGTACGCCTTTCGCCGTTCCAGCCGCGCTTGCAAGCACTCAAAGCAGAGAACACCGTCTTCGCGGGCATCGAATTGGCAAACTGGGTTGGCGAAAATGCGCGTCTGCTCGAACAGTATGAGGATCGTATTCCCGAACGCACAAGCTGGGCGGGCGCTTATTGGTCACGTATTCAGGGCGCAGAACATCTGGCGACGCGCGAAAATGTCGCGCTCTTTGACCTGACCGGCCTCTCGATCATTGAAGTGCGCGGCCGCGGAGCGATGAAATTTGTCAATTACTTATGCAGCAACCAGATGGACAAACCGGTCGGTCAAGTTGTCTACACCTCCTGGCTAACCCCGACCGGTGGCCTGCGCCGCGATTTAACCGTCGCCCGCCTGGCCGAGGATCGCTTCTGGATGTTTGTCGGCGAAGGCACCTTGCCGATGGACATGGCCTGGGTCAATCAATTTGCGCCCACGGACGGCTCAGTGATCATTACCGATGTCTCGAATAGTTTGACCGCGTTGGGGTTGTGGGGACCAAATGCACGCAAAGTGCTGAGCAAAGTCACCAACGCCGATGTGAGTAACGAAGGTTTCCCCTATTTCACCAGCCGCTGGATCGAAATCGGCCCGGTGCCGGTCTTTGCCATGCGCATCTCCTATGCCGGTGAGTTAGGCTGGGAATTGCACATTCCGACCGACATGGCCCTGGCCGTTTGGGATGCGCTGTGGGCCGCCGGGCGCGAGTTCGATATGCCCGCCGCGGGGCTGGGTGCGTTCGACTCGTTGCGCCTAGAAAAAGGTTATCGGCTCTGGGGCCGCGACATTTATACCGAGTATAATCCCTATCAGGTCGGTATGGGCTGGACTGTACGGCTCAACAAAGGTGATTTCATTGGGCGCGACGCCTGTGTGCAGGCCAAAGCAGAGCCGCTCACGAAGAAACTCTGCTGCATGACCCTTGATCACCCCAACTTTGCCGCCTTTGGTTACGAGGCAATCTATGCCAATGGCGATTGCATTGGCCATGTGACGACAGCCAATTACGGCTATAGCATCGGCAAATGGATTGCGTATGGCTATCTGTACGCCGACCATGCGCAGCCTGGGACGCAGGTTGATATTGTCTATTTCGGTGATCGGTTCAGCGCCACCGTTAGTGAGGAACCGCTGTGGGACCCGAAAATGGAGCGGTTGAAGGGGTAAGCACGCTTGATTGTTAAGAACTGACCACTCATATTACACAAGAAGCGGGGTGAATGAATTCACTCTCTGATACACAAAGCACGTTGAAACGTGTTGGCACCCCAGTGCGTTTCTTCATGCAATGCATCCAAAGGGTTCCCGAAAGCGCCAACGCACTTTGTATATCAGGCAGGGATTCGGGAACCCTTTGGGTGCCTTGCCGTCCGCGTGCAACATGAGATGATCGTTGGCATCCTGTGTTCAGTTCTTTACTCAAAGGAGGAGATAGCTATGCAGACGCCTGTACTTGAACAAAATTGGCAAGACAAACCAAATTCAACTAGATCTGAAATTTATTATCCAGCATCGGATGGCAAACCTGTGGGCGAAACAGACTGGCATATCGCAGTCATTTTATATTTACGGCAAGCTTTACACTTTTTATTTCGCAATGTGGGTGACGTTTACACGGCAGCCGATATGCTTTTTTACTACGAAGAAGGGGAACCGAAGGTTTTCAAAGTACCCGACATCTTTGTTGTGAGAGGCGTAGCCAAACATGAGCGGCGGATTTACAAACTATGGGAGGAAAAAGTTATACCCTGTGTGATCTTTGAAGTCACTTCACGTAGCACACGTTGGGAAGATATTGGTGAGAAAAAGGCGCTCTACGAATTTCTGGGGATCAGAGAATATTTTTTGTTCGATCCATTGGATGAGTATTTGAAGCCACGCCTGCAAGGTTTCCGCTTGCGAAATGGACAGTATATACCGATTCCACGCGAGAAAGATGGCACGCTCATCAGCCAGGAATTAGGGATCATTTTGCGGCCAGAAGGAACTTTGTTGCTTGTGGTTGACCCTAAAAACGGGGAAACTGTCCCTTCCTTAGAAGAATCGAACGATAAAAGGATTGAAGCGCTTAAACGCGCGGAAGCCGAAGCACAACGCGCGGAAGCCGAAGCACAACGCGCTGACACTGCAGAAGCTGCGCTAGCACGCGTACTCATCGAGTTAGAACAACTGAAACGTCAACAAACTGATCAGCAAAGTTAAGCCCGCTAAACTTAAACAGCAGGAGATCCGTTCATGGCCGAACGCCGAAGTCCCTTTTATGATTACCACTTGCGCCACGCCGGCCAACTCGTCAAAGGTGGCGGCGATTATATGTTCCCGGTGGCCTATACCTCTGGGGTGGACGAGCACCTGAACACGCGCACCAACGTGGGCATGCAGGACATCTCGTCGATGGGTGAGGTGGACATCAAAGGGCCGGGCGCGGAACGGCTGATCAACCGGCTGGTGGTCAACGACATCGCCAACATGGAGCCGGGCCAGATGCGCTACACGACCATGTGCAACGAAAACGGCGGCATTGTTGATGACATCACGGTCTATAAATTCAACGATGAACATTTTATGATCGTCACCAGTTCGGCGCCGCGCAAACAGGCGGTGCGTTGGCTGGCCGAACACGCGTTGGGCACGAGCACTTATGTCACCGAAATTTCTGGGGCGGTCGCGTTGGTCGTCATCCAGGGGCCACGCGCGCGCGAATTTTTGCGCACGGTGGTCGATGGCGTCGAGTTGAATACGCTGCCTTTCTTCCGCTTCACGCCCACGGCGATCAACGACACCGATCTGCTGCTTTCACGCAGCGGTTACACCGGCGAACTGGGTTATGAACTGTATATTCCAGCCGAAGACGCGGGTGGCGTTTGGGAATTTTTGTTAAAACAGGGCAAGGAATTCGGTCTGCAACCGTATGGTGCGTTGGCGATGCAAAGTCTGCGTATCGAAAAAGCCTTTCCGCTCTATGGCCCCGATCTCAGCGAAGATGTAACGCCTTTTCATGTGGGGTTGGATCGCTGGATTCGCTTTGACAAGCGCGAATTCGTCGGGCGCGAGGCGTTGTTGCGCATCCAGGAAACTGGGATTCAAGAGCGCTTGGTCGGTCTAATTTTGGAGGGCAACGCACCGGCCAGCGCCAATGATTCGATTCACAGCATCAGCGATGTGGCTTCCTTCCGGCGCAAGAAACGCAGCGGCAGCGAGGCCGGCGAGGCGACCGATGCCGCAGCGCCTGGCGAACCGATCGGGCAGATTACGTCGAGCACCAAAGGCCATTCGGTGGACAAGATGTTGGCGCTAGGTTATGTGCGCACGAGCCACGCCTGGCCGGGCAGCAAATTGCTGGTGATGACGGGCGGTCGACCAATAATCGCAACGGTGGCCCAAACGCCGTTCTTCGATCCCAGCGGCTCCCGCATGCGCGCCAAGGCGACGGATAGCCCCAACCGCGTGGCGACTAAGCCCGTTACGCACAACAAGTAGAGAAAATTTATGCTGACCCAGCAGAGAACCAACCGAATTTACGCCAACCGCTATGACACGATCGTGATCGGCATGGGTGCGATGGGCAGCGCCACCGCCTATCACCTCGCCAAACGCGGCAAACGCGTCTTGGGTTTGGAGCGCTTTGATGTGCCGCACGACATGGGTTCGTCACACGGCTATACACGCATTATCCGCCTGGCCTATTACGAACATCCATCCTATGTGATGCTCTTGAAACGGGCCTATGAACTCTGGCGCGATATGGAACAACGCGCCAACGAAAAGCTGCTTTATATCACCGGTTCGATTGACGCTGGTCCGGCGGATAGTTGGGTCTTCAAAGGTGCGCTGCAATCGGCGATGGAACACGATTTGGCGCATGAAGTCTTCACTGGGCTGGAGTTGGCCAAGCGCTTTCCTGGCTATCAATTGCCACAGGAGATTATGGCGCTCTATCAGCCGGAAGGGGGCTTTCTGGTGCCAGAACGCTGCATCGTGGCCCACGTCTTTGAAGCGATGAAACAAGGCGCCGACATTCATGGCCGCGAAGGTGTGATTGGTTGGGAGCCAATCCAGGGCGGGGAGGGCGTGCGCGTCCACACCGAGCGCGCCACCTACGAAGCCGACAATCTGGTGATCACAGCCGGCGCGTGGAATGACACGCTGATGAGTTTTCTAAGCAACTTGATTGTGCCCGAACGGCAAGCGCTGGCCTGGTTTCAACCGGAACGGCCCGAGCTCTTCCAAACTGACAACTTCCCGGTCTTCAATTTACTCGTGGAAGAAGGGCGCTTCTACGGTTTTCCGGTGCATGGCGTGCCGGGTTTTAAGATTGGCAAATATCATCATTTCGAAGAGCAAGGCCCCGCCGACCAGGTTGATCGCGACATCCATCCGCGCGATGAACAGGTATTGCGCGATCTAACCTCGCGCTATTTTCCCAAAGCCGCCGGCGCCACGATGACGCTCAAAACCTGTATGTTCACCAACGCACCGGACGGTCATTTTATCATCGATTTGCACCCACAATATCCACAGGTCTCCTATGCCTCGGCCTGTTCTGTGCACGGCTTCAAATTCGCCAGCGTGATCGGTGAAATTCTTTCCGACCTGGCGCAGTATCGCGAGACGCGCCATAATATTGAACTCTTCCGGCTGGAACGCTTTCATGGGCGCGGCAAGTTTGCTGCACAGGCAGACCGGTCACATGGCGGGCATCAGCTACAGGGGCAAACGCAGCAAGCGCGCGGTCAGCCCAATGGCGTCTATCAACATTCTGACCGCGCCAGTGAAAATCGCGTGCGGGCGTTGGTGGCCAAGATTCATTCGATGTGGTAAAAGAATTTAGCTGGATAAATGAAGAGAGCGTCTGCTCGGTCGATGCGGCCACGATTGTGGCGA